>JAGPIU010000202.1 GCA_018054805.1 Paludibacter sp.
TTGGGGACATTTTCAGCGGAATGCGGTCAATTTCCTCAACCAGATTTCCGGATTTGTGTAATGCAATCAGTTTGGCCATGAGTTCGCGTCGAACAATCATGGCGTTGTTAACAAAAGCCATAGTTTATGTGTTGTCAAATTTCGATTTGCAAAAGTAATACAATATTTCCAATTAAAGAAAAATTTCCGTAAATGAAATGCGCCTGTTTATTGTTGCTATGGTTTTGAAAATAAAAAAGAGGCTTTATAAAAAGCTAAGAGGAGAAAACTAAAACTTTCAAATCGATTTTTATTTGCCCCCAACCCCCTAAAGGGGGCTGTGACATTGTGCAGATAAAGTGATTATGTTGCACACACTAAGTCCCCTTTAGGGGATTTAGGGGCAGAAATGAAAAAGTTCTTATAATTCGTAAGTTTAAAAAGAGTTCAAGTGCGCTTTTGGTGCAGTCCCTTTTAAGTGCTTATAATGTATTGCTTAGCGCGATCTTTTGATTCCCCTGAATACAAATTCAACAATGCTGTTTTTGTTTTTTTCAAATTCGGCGCTGATGTTCTGACGAATATAAGGTACTTCGAGGCCTTTGAGCGCATGAAACAGTATCAGAGAGGATAGGTTGGGATCCATACGCTTGAATACTTTTTTCTCGATACCTTCGGCCAGTATGTTTTTTATGAGCTCAATCTCTTTCAAATCCACTTTTCGTCGCGTGCGTTCCACTTCGTAAATGTCGTGAAAAAAGTCGCCACGCAACGAACCATTCCGGGTAACTATAAATTTGATGGCGTCGAGATGCGCTATAATGTGGTTGGTGAGTTTTATATCCGGCTCGGTATCCTGTGCCGATACTATTCTGAGTTGATCCAGCAAGTGCTCCAGCTCTTTATCGATGACGGCTTTGTATATTTCTTCCTTGTTGTTGAAATAAGTGTAAAGTGTCCGTCGCCCTTTTTTCGATGCCTCGGCAATGTCATTCATTGTAACCTCCTTTTTTCCGTTTTTTGAAAAAAGTACGCGGGCAACCTCAATGAGCATCTTTTTGGTGTTGGACATTTTTTTCGACATAATGTATAGCGATTTTACTTTAATATGCAAAGATAAAGAAATATTTAAAAATCTAATATTTCAACGGGGAATGAATAAATTTATTTCGGTTAAAAATACAAAAAATCACAATGCAGAAGCTTTCTGCTTCAAGCTTTTGGCATTCGGCCACAATCGCACTATCCAAACGACTACTATAGCCCACAGCAGTCGGGGAAGTACTATCCACGCGGCCGGAACACCTATTGCAACAAATAACAAGGTGTCCTCGAGTAGCGAATGGTTTACAGCAATGTGATAATTGAGTAAATTGGCATTTTTAGGGCTTATTTCCTTGTTCTCAACCGACTCGGTCATGATGGCCGATCCGTATGCCAGTCCTACTGTTTGTGCTACGAACCATAGAAATGCACTGTCGGGCGAGAGTCCCATGAATTTCATAATGGGTGCGAAAAGTGCTGCAATTTTATCCAAAAGTCTGAATTCTTTCAGAATTTGCTGCATTATCATTAACCCGGTTACAATGAGAACGATTTTTACAATAAGTCCAAATGTTGACCAAAGCCAGGTGATGAGCATTTCGGTAAAGGTGGGATTTATCACTTCGTGACTTAGCTGCACATTGCTGGTGGGTTGCTCAGGCAGTATTTTATGCAGGATAAAGGCCAGTATAAATGAACTTACAAACCTGAGCGAAAACATAATAAAGCCTGATGAACCTGTTTTTCGTTGCACCGCAGTTTCTACAATCAGATTGTGAGATACAAGACACATCAGAGCCAGAATACTTATTTCGCGAATATCGAGTGGGAGTGTGGCAATGATGGCAATGGGGGCGTAAAGCGATAAAAACATGCTGGAAATAAATACGATGGCCGATTCGCCGGGTAGTCCGATAAGTGAAAATAATGGCGACATGTAGACTGCAAATATGCTCAGCAATCCACTGAACTGAAGCAGACTCACTAAAAAACTTATGGGGATAATTATTTTGAGAAGCCACCAGATTGTTTTCCCGGCTTTGGGAAAGGCACTTTTAGTGGCGGAGAAGAGTCGGTTGAAGAATGTGTTCATTTTGGGCTGAATTGTATAAAACAAGAAAGGTTGTCTCACGACAACCCAATCTTTTAATTAACCTTAAATCTAATACCATGAAAAACACAGTGCAAAGATAAAGGCATTTTTTATGTTGTACAACATATTTCCGCTACTTTTTCTCTGTTTTAATATTTTTTATGATATTGTCTTGTCGAGTTAAAGTGCAGAAAATATTATTTTGTTGATAAATAATTACTTCTCTTTTATCCAGGTTTGTGAACGTCCGATCCAGCCACCTTTGTCGAGCGAGCCTCGTACACTCAGGTTACCGGTTTTGGAGTCGATACTGATATTACAACGATAAACTTTACCATTGTTGGGGTCGAGAATAGTACCTCCGGTAAGTGTTCCGTTTTTTTCTACCATGTTTTTAATCACAGTCATACCCAGTTTGGGTTTGTTTTTTTCTGCTCCTTCACATTCTGTACACAATGAATCTGCATTTTTGAAAAGCTTTTCAACTTTACCATAATACTTGCCATTTGTGGCTTTGAAAATGTACACTATCGATTTGGCTGTTCCATCTTCATCGTCGATGGTTTTCCACTTACCCACAATCTGATCGACCTGTGCAAATGCGGTAACAGATAAGAAAATTAAAAAACTTAGTGTGAAGAGTACTTTTTTCATAACTGAATAATTGTTTTTTGAGTTATCGAATGTTTTGTTTCTTTATTAATTTGCTCTTAATTAACTGTAAATTAATGTATAAGCTTGTGGATGACTGTTTTTTGAATGCACAAAGATATGAAAAATTGCACACTGGCAATTGATTTATGCATTTTTTTTCGATACTACTCTCAGTTTTGTTTTGAAAAAAGCAGACTGTATATTGGTTTTATATTCTTTTTTGCAGAGTTTTTTTGCTAAATTTGTCACTTAA
>JAGPIU010000203.1 GCA_018054805.1 Paludibacter sp.
AATTAATGAATACCACTAAAACAGAAGGAATTAATTATGCCGGATCGAAACTTAAACTTATTCCATACATTATGGAAATGGTTTCTGAACTTCAGGGCATAAACACTGTTTTGGATGGATTCAGCGGGTCAACAAGAGTATCGCAGGCTTTGGCTTTAAATGGCTACGAAGTTACTTCGAACGACATTTCCGATTGGTCGGAGGTTTTTGGAAATTGTTATCTGAAAGCCCGTCAATCAGACAATTATTACAAATCGCTGATCGATCATTTAAATGGATTGACAGCACATGAAGGCTGGTTTACAACTCACTACGGTGGTAGTGTTACCGACAGTAAAAAACCATTCAGAGCACACAATACAATGAAACTCGATGCCATCCGCGAAGAAATTGACCGTATGGATTTGAGTTTCGAAGATAAATGTGTGGCCTTAACATCGCTGATTCAGGCCTTGGATCGTGTGGACAATACATTGGGACATTATGCGGCCTATCTTTCAAAATGGTCGGTACGCTCGGCCAAGGAAATGAAGCTGAAAGTTCCCGCCATTGTACGCAGCGAAAAAAACCACAAAGTAATAAAAGGCGACATTTTCGACACAGCATCTCAGCACAGTTTCGATTTGGCATATCTCGATCCGCCTTATGGCTCGAACAACGAAAAAATGCCGCCAAGCCGCGTGCGATACGCAGCATATTATCATTTGTGGACAACCATTATCCGGAACGACCGGCCGGAAATGTTCGGAAAGGTAAACCGCCGCTCCGACACAAGGGACGGATTATCGGGTTCGGTATTCGAAGAGTTTAGAAAAAATAAAAACGGGGACTTTTTGGCCATGGAAGCTTTAAGAACGTTAATTCAGAAAACAAATGCACGTTATCTGATGTTATCGTACAGCTCAGGTGGTCGGGCTACTCAGGAACAATTGTTGCAAATTATTTCGGAAAATGCGAGACTTATCAATGTAAAAAAAATTGATTACAGAAAAAATATAATGAGCACACTTCGCTCAACCAACGAATGGATTTCTGAAAATGAGACACATCAGGAATACATTTTTTTAATGGAAAAGGAGTAAACTAACAAATTAAACAATAAGCAAATCCGGCTGTCATCACCGGTTTAAAACACTTTTATGGAAACATTTCTTATCAGAGCATTGCAGCTGATTCTCAGCTTGTCAATTCTTGTTTTTTTGCATGAATTTGGTCATTTTTTCTTTGCACGCGTTTTCAAAGTGCGTGTCGATAAGTTTTACATGTTCTTCAATCCGAATTTTTCGCTTGTCAGAGCAAAAAAAATAAACGGACAATGGCAGGTACGCTTTTTCGCGAAAAATGTTCCCGCAAACGAACGACCAAAACGCGATGCTGATGGCGACATAATGCTCGACAGCAAAGGCCGACAACTTGTTGAACCAATTCCGGTTAACGAACTAGAGGACAATGATTGGCGTAAATACCCCGACAACACTGAGTGGGGAATTGGCTGGTTGCCACTGGGAGGATATTGCAAAATTGCCGGTATGGTGGACGAATCGATGGATGCAGCGCAAATGAATCAGGAGCCACAACACTGGGAATATCGCTCGAAGCCCGTATGGCAACGTCTGCCCATTATTATTGGTGGCGTGTTGGTGAATTTTATTCTGGCTATGGTCATTTATTCGGCTGTACTTTTCACATGGGGAAGAGAATATATGCCGTTTTCGAATGCAAAATACGGTCTGCATTTTTCAAAAACCATGCAGGAATATGGCTTCCGCAATGGCGACAATGTAATTTCGGTGGATGGAATTACCGTTGATCAGCGCGGCGATCTGATTGATTTAATTGTATTTGATGGCAAACAAGAAGTGACTTTGCTTCGCGACGGGCAACAGGTAAAAATAAACCTGCCGCTCGATTTTGCAAAAAAACTGATTGCTTCGCAGGAAACCGATCTTGTAACCGTACGTTTTCCATTTGTAATTGAAGAAGTGAGTCCGGGAAGCCCTGCCAGCGATGCAAAGCTACAAAAAGGCGACAGCATAATTGGCATCAATGGCAAGACTATGAACATCTTCCAGGACATAGCAGCCGAACTCGATGCATCTAAGAATTCAATGATCGACCTGCAATTCATCCGCAACGGACAAACTATGCAGTCGCAATTGCAAATCAACGAAAACGGAAAACTTGGTGTGGCACTGCGCGATGTAAAGAATTATCTGCAAACCAAAAAAGTGGAATACGGCTTTTTCGAAGCTATTCCTGCCGGTATTTCGCTCGGTTGGGAAACACTTACAGGCTACGTAAAACAATTTAAACTCGTTTTCTCAAAAGAAGGTGCCTCACAACTCGGAGGTTTCGGAAGCATTGGCAAAATGTTCCCCGGAGCATGGGACTGGCAGGTTTTCTGGTCGATGACCGCATTGCTCTCAATGATTCTGGCATTTATGAACTTTTTACCTATTCCGGCACTCGATGGTGGACATGTACTTTTCCTTGTATATGAAATGATTACACGTCGCAAACCAAACGAAAAGTTTATGGAATACGCTCAAACAGCAGGTATGATGTTGCTTTTCGCCTTACTCATTTTTGCAAACGGAAACGATATTTTCAGAGCGATATTTAAATAATACCCCTCCCTAACCCTCCCCGAAAGGGAGGGAAAGAACAATTAAATAGCAGTAGTGTTGACTATAGATATTTGAAATACAAATCAACGCAAAACACGAAACTTTTGAACTCTGAAACTTTAAACTCAAAAAAGCATGAAACCCAAAATACTCTGTTATCCTAAATGCGGCACATGCCAAAAGGCAGAAAAATGGCTGAAAGCGCATAATATTGAATACAGTTATCGTCCGATAAAGGAGGAAAATCCAACTTCGGCTGAACTTACAGAATGGATTGCCAAAAGTGGTTTGCCTGTTGCAAAATTCTTCAACACAAGTGGATTGCTTTACAAGGAAAACAACATGAAAGAGAAAGTGAAAACGCTTTCGCAGAC
>JAGPIU010000204.1 GCA_018054805.1 Paludibacter sp.
GCAAATTACGCAAATTTACACAAATTCAATAGATTTGCAAATCAATAAATTGTTGAAATACAAATAAGTGATTTGTGTAATTCTGCGTTCTTATTGCTTTTTACAGACCTCTTTTCTATAAATGTGATTTGAAATCAGAGCTTTACTCCGTATGCCAAATCGCCCGCATCGCCCAGGCCGGGTACAATGTACGAATGGTCGTTCAGTTCAGGGTCGATAGCTGCTGCCCATACGGTGGTTTTTGCGGCAGGAAAGTGCGACGCAATATAATCGATGGCAGGCTGACTCGATATTACAGTGGCCACATGAATGTGAGCTGGAGTGCCTTTGGTAAGCAGTGCGCCGTATGCCAGTTCCATTGAACCTCCGGTGGCAAGCATAGGGTCGGTAATAATCAGGGTTTTGCCTGTGAGGTCGGGCGAAGCAATGTATTCAATAAAAATATCGAACTTTAGTGCGTCTTTGTATTTGCGATATGCCGATACGAAAGCATTTTCAGCACGGTCGAAATAGGTGAGGAAGCCCTGATGAAATGGAAGCCCTGCTCTTAAAATTGTAGATATCACCACTTTTTCGCTGATTACATTTGTCGGAGCAATACCAAGCGGAGTTTGCACATCTTCGTTTTCGAATTTCATGGTTTTGCTTATTTCATATGCCATAATTTCGCCGATACGTTCCATGTTCCGACGGAAGCGCATAGGGTCGCCCTGAATTTCTACCGAGCGGATTTCTTTGATGTAATGATTCAGAATGGAGTTGTTTTCTGATAAGTTGTTGATTTGCATATAAGTATTTTTTGTCTGATTTTGTCGATATTAATACCTGCCTAGAATTGAAGTCCCAGGCTTAGCCCGCCACTTACAAATGCTGTTTTTCCGTTAAAGCTGAAATTGTTGTTCTCGTATTGCTCGGTGAGCGAGCCTCCATAGCCTGTGGCTCCGGCGTATAAGCCTGCAAAAAAGGAGGTTTTGTATGTTAACCGTTTTTGAATGCCAAGATTGATTTTTGAGTATATTCCACCAGAGTAATCTTTTTGAGCTGCAAAAGCGTAGCCCAGGTCGAGCGCAATATAGGGGCTTACAATGCTTCGTTTGAATATTTTTCGTCCTTTCAGGTATACGGGAATGAAGTTTAGCGCCACATCCGGAGCCGACAGAAAAGCTGTATGAATAGCAGTGCCCACGCCGATGAAAAATGTGCCATCGCCAAATTGATCGGAGCCAAAGCTTATGCCAGCACTTGTAAACGGCACCGCAGAAGTTTTGTATTGTGCAGCGCTAACTCCGCCCGATAGCTCGATAATGCCTGATAATACGGGCTCAGGTTCTTTTTCGTTTTGTTCGGCCTGTTGTTCTTCGGAAGTAACGGTTTCAATTTTTTCGATATCCTGAGCAGCAAACTGAAAGCGCGTTCCATCGCTGAGTTTCAGAATCAGTACTTCATCGTTTCGTAAAACAATTTCGCCTGTATAACTTTTTCCCGATTTAAGAAAAACTTTCTCCGCAACGGCATTTTGTGCAAATGCCGAAAACGGAGTAAGAAGTGTTACTGCCAATGCGATGATCAATATTTTAAACGGGAGACTTTGCATTAAAGCAATTGTTTGAGTTTTTCGATAAATATATCGGCATCTGCTTTTGTCAGGCATAATGGAGGCAGCAGGCGGATTGTGTTTGTGCCGCTTACGCCGGTAAAAATTTTCTTTTCGAAAAGAAGTTTCTTGCGTAATTCGGCCACCGGCTCGTTAAATTCAATACCGATCATGAGTCCCATTCCGCGAATTTCTTTTATTTCAGGGATTTTCGCCAGTTTCTGCATAATATATGCACCTGTTTTTTCAGCATTCTCAACCAGATGATCAGCTTTGAGCACGTCGAGCACAGCAATAGCGGCTACGCAAGCCAAATGACTTCCGCCAAAAGTAGTACCGAGCAATCCGAAAGAAGCTTCAAATTTTGGGCTGATGAGCACACCACCAATGGGGAAACCGTTGCCCATACCTTTTGCTACAGTAATCAGGTCGGGGCGAATGCCTGCATGTTGATGCGCGAAAAATTTTCCGCTACGACCATAACCCGACTGTACTTCGTCGAGAATAAGAATAGTGTTGTGTTTTTTACATTCTTCGCTCAATGCCTGTAAAAATGCTGGTTCGGGAGTGCGGATGCCACCCACACCCTGAATACCTTCGATAATCACTGCACAAACATCACCTGCTGAGAGTGATTTGCGTACAGCTTCAATGTCGTTCAGTGGCAGAAAATCCACTTCGAAGCCTTCGTTGATAGGCGCATTTATTTTGGGGTTATCGGTAACTCTTACCGCTGCCGATGTGCGACCGTGAAAACTTTTCTGAAATGAAATCACTTTCTTTCTGCCGTTGTGAAACGAAGCCAGTTTTAATGCATTTTCGTTTGCTTCGGCGCCTGAGTTTACAAGAAAAAGCGAATAATCCTCGTAGCCCGAAATTTTTCCGAGTTTCAGAGCCAGTTCTTCCTGAAGTTTGTTTACAATGGAGTTTGAGTAAAATACAAGTTTCTCAGACTGTTGCGCAATTTTTTGTACGTAGTACGGATGCGAATGTCCAATTGAAATAACGGCATGTCCTCCGTAAAGATCGAGATATTCAATGCCTTGTTTGTCGTAAGTGCGACAATTTACACCTTTTTCTATTTCAATATCAAATAGCGGGTAAACGTTAAATAAATCCATTGTGATACGTTTTTCTATTTTGTTGTTTTAATGTTCTTTTTTATCTGATCACTATCCGGCAATCATCCAGTATAAAAATGCTGAATATATAAGGAGCAGAATGGCTCCGCCCCAACGCTTGATACTGTGTGCTTTGTTTGTGTAAACAAAAATGAGAATAAGCAAACTGCCAAGTGCTGTGACAATTAAGTCGGTGTAAATATTGGTGTAGGCCGGTAATGGTCGGATGACAGCGCTGATACCCAACACGAAAAATACGTTGAAGATATTCGAGCCAACTACATT
>JAGPIU010000205.1 GCA_018054805.1 Paludibacter sp.
AATCACCGCACCGGACTTCCGTGGCAACTGTTTATGCAAAACGATAATGTAAAATCCGGACTTGAAAAGCTCGGATTTACAAAGGAATAAATTACTTAAAATAATAAACCACAAAAGAATGCGATAGAAAACAAAAGGACTAATTCTCTTTTGTGTATCTAATGTGTTCTTTTGTGGTTCAATTATTTAGCAGACATTATCAGGGCATATGATATTTCAAATCTGAATCCTGCTTGGTTTCTTTCAGTGTGCCATCAGTAGCAAAATATAGGTCCACTTCGCTTTCACCTTTTTCCATGTCGAGCACATACACTGGTTCGGCATTGGCATATTCAATATAATCCACATCGTCTATGCGCCAGCCTGCATATTCGCTCTTGTCGAGAGTGCTTTTAACTGCTGCCGGAATTTTCGAACTGCGAATGTCGGTTTCGGTCATCAACCAGGTGCCGTTGGTTTCGAACCATGCATCTTTTCGCGAACCATCGTGTGTAAATTCGGCATTTACATAGCCGGCCTCCATTTCCCAATCCACAAAAACTGCTTTCGGGAACATAGATTTAAAGGTAGTTTTTACTGCGGCATCAGGTGTGTACATGTCGTCGCTGCACGAAAAACTCAAAGTGCTTATAATGCTTAAAATAAGGATATTCATTGTTGTTTTCATTTTTTTTATTGATTGCTGTTTACTACTTACTTTCTTACCTCTCACTTTCTTACTTTCTTTTTAATTATCGTATCTCAGAAACTTTCCCCCTGAAGTATATTCCACTTCAACTTTGTTCGATAGTTTCACTTCAATACCCCAGAACTTTTTCTCAATCTGAACCACATAAACATCATTGTCGAAGTTGTCTTTTACATGTTTCAGAATGTTGGCGGGAATAATCGTTTGCGGAACGGCCGTTTTTTTAGCGTCAATCTCTTTCCATTCACCATTTTTGTAAAATTCAATTTCCTTTCCGCTGGTGAGCATAACCTCGAAGGTGGTTTGTAATCCATCCTTATCCACAATTACGTAGGAGATTTTTTCGTTAGGGAAATGTTTTTTCAAAAATTCCTGTGAATTTTTTGGCAGGCGGCTTTCGTTTTTACTCATATTGTTACCTGCAACGCTATAATGGGTAAGTGTACCCAAAAGGCCTAAAGCCAGAATTAGTGCAATTACTTGTTGTCTCATATTTTTTTTGTTTTAAAATTTATGATACAAAGTTCTGCACCAAAACCGGAAAGATTTGGGAAAAACAGGAGGGAAGTGATTTTTTTTATTTCTTTAACCTGAAATTGTGTTTTCCGTCGTAAAAGTATTCGAGTGAAAGCCCTGAAAGCTGCGCAATTTCTTTGGCAATGGTGAGCCCGAGTCCGGTCGATTCTTTGGTTTTAGAATTTCCGGCACGGTAAAAACGTGTAAATATCTTTTCGTTGTCGAGCGCAGCCTGGCCTTCGTTGCTTATGGTGAGGCTTTTTTCGTGGCTTGTAATGGTGATAAGGCTGTTCGACGAAGAATGCACAATTGCATTTTTCAGCAGATTGTTGATGAGCACCACAGCCAGCGAATCGTTCATTTGATGAATAAAGTCACTTTCAGTTTCAATTTTAGCCATAATGTTTTTATCGCTGTACACTTCAAGCATATCGTTGAGCACGCGCTGTGTGGTTTGCGTAAGGTTTTGCTCACTGACCTGTACAAACTGTTCGTTTTGTATTTGCGAAAGTAGCAAAAGCGACTTGTTGAGACGTGTGGCACGTTGTAAAGTTTCGAAAGTCTGGCTCAGTAGGTTCATTTGTTCTTCATTCAGTTCGCCGCTGTTGGCCAGCATGTCCAGCTTGTTGAGCGAAATGGCAAGTGGTGTTTGCAGTTCGTGCGATGCATTTCCGATAAAGTCTTTTTGTTCCTCGTAGGCTTTCCGGCTTCTTTTCTGCATGTTCACGGCAGCATCGTTCAGTTTTTTGAATTCTGCAATTTCTGTTTCGTTATTCAGTTCCGGAGCTTCACGGCCAGGTATTACACTGTTTAGCCAGTCCAACAGTTTGTATAATGGTCTGAAAGTTCGCTTCAATACCATACGCATGCCTACAAGCGTAATTCCAAGCATTACCACAAACAATATTATCAGGTAAAAAAGAATATCCTCTATTACATTGTCGCGCTCAATGGTCGAAAGGTAAAGCTCTATTTCGTAAAACTGACCGCTATTGTCTTTAAACGACGATTTGTAAACCCTCATGGGTTCGTATTCGTTTTCAATCTGGATGTATATTTTGGTGTCGTAAAAACTGTCGCGATGGTTCAAGCCTTCCTGCTCACTAATGCGGCGGATACGGTAATTATCCGACAATGTGTCGGCCGTCAGCAAACGCTCCGGTTGTTGCAACATGCGGTGCACCACCAATCCTTTGTTGTTGAGCAGTCGGTCGTCGGTTTCATCCATTACTTCGTCCATCATACTGATGTAAAACAAAGCTCCCCACAACATGAACAGCATAAACATGAGTGAGAACAGACGAATATATGTGTAGCGAATCAGTTTCATGTGAGTAACTGTTTTAAATGATTATCTGTTTGAAGTGAAAATAACAAAGCCACAATAAGTAGTGTCTTCGAGTCTCCGTGTTTGAACTTTATTCCGAAATGAGTTTATAGCCAAAGCCGTACACAGCCTTTATTTCGATAGCCGCACCGGCAGTTTTTAGTTTGCGTCGCAGATTTTTTACCTGCGAATACAAAAACTCAAGGTCGTCGGCCTGATCGATATTGTCGCCCCACACAGCTTCGGTAAGCGTGGTTTTGTTCAGCAACCTGTCAGGATTTACCATAAAGTAGTACAACAAATCGAACTCCTTGCGGTTCAGCGGCAGTTCTTCGTCGTTTACAAATACAGTGCGTTTGTCGGGCAGCAGCTTTACATTTTCAATGCTTACGCTCATGTCGCCTCCGCTCTGGTTGCGCCGAATCAGCGATTTTACGCGGGCATTCAATTCGGCCAAATGAAAAGGTTT
>JAGPIU010000206.1 GCA_018054805.1 Paludibacter sp.
CTTTTTCTTATCTGTGTAATCTGTGTTCTATCTGCGAAATCTTTAATATTAACTCAGTTCAAGCATTCTCAAAATCGGTTTTACAGCTTTTTCGCGAATCGATTCTTCCACCAAAATTTCAGGACTTTCGTTCAGCAAACATTTATAAAGCTTTTCGAGCGTATTCAAACGCATAAAATTACATTCGTTGCAGGCACAGGTACTGTCGTTGGGTGGCACCGGAATAAATTCCTTATCAGGATTTTTCTTCTGCATTTCGTGAATAATACCACTTTCGGTAGCTACCAGAAATTTCTTTTTATCAGAGCTAATAGTATAATTTAGCAAAGCAGCTGTACTTCCAATAAAATCGGCCACCAGCAGCAAAGGTTTCTTACATTCGGGATGTGCAAGCACTTCAGCATCGGGGTTCGCTTCTTTTAGTTTCAACAGCTTTTCCACCGAGAATTGCTCGTGAACATGGCATGCTCCGTCCCATAATAACATCTGCCGACCGGTCACACTGTTGATATAATCTCCAAGATTTCTGTCGGGGCCAAAAATTAATTTCGCATCTTTGGGAAACGAATCCACAATTTTCTTTGCGTTGGTCGAAGTCACCACCACATCAGTAAGCGCTTTCACGGCTGCTGTGGTATTCACGTAGGAAATGACAGTATGATCAGGGTGAGCCTTTACAAAGGCCTCAAACGCGTCGGCAGGACAGCTGTCGGCCAGTGAGCAACCGGCTTCGAGGTCGGGCACCAGTACTTTTTTCTGTGGCGACAGAATTTTGGCTGTTTCGCCCATAAAATGCACGCCGCAAAGAACAATGATGTCGGCATCGGTTTTGGCTGCATGTTGCGCCAGTGCCAGACTATCGCCAATCATATCGGCTATATCCTGAATATCCCCCATTTGGTAGTAATGGGCCATGATCACAGCATTTTTTTCTTTTTTCAGCCGGTTTATTTCAGCTATTAATTCAGATTTGTTCATTTTTAGTTGAATTTCAATTTTCGGGATTGCATGACTGAGTTTTCAAACAATCATTATTATATTTCTTTTTTTATTTTTTCAAAAAACCTTATAGTGATGATAATAGGGTGTTGATAAGGTTGATAAATAATTTGCAGAATACTTGTGAGTTTGGTTATACAATATTGAATACACAGCTTTCAACAATTACAAAAGTCTTTTAGTTTTGATTTTCACAAAAATACTAACTTTATCAACACACTGTTTATAACTGCAAAGTTAGAAACTTTTCCCGAAACTGATGGTTTATAACTACGGAAAACAGGTTTAAAAAGGGCTATAAAAAAAGTGCTATCTTTTTTGGTAAGTCCGAAACAAAAGATATATGCGTCACTGTTTCCGATTCTGCAAATCATTTTTATCAATTTCTTTCAGTCGGTTTTCAATAGTTTTCAACAGTTTGTTGATAAGCTTTCATTTCAGTCCCCTTTTGGGAATTGGACGTGTTGAAATTTTCGACTTTTCTGATTCAAAACCCGTTTGTATCGAGCCGATTAACATTAAAATTCCTTTATTCTGATTTATTATTTGTAATTTAGCTCCAAATTATTAATTCCAATATTATCTTTGTTTTTCGTATGAGGCTAAACAGATTACTTTGGTTGGTGGCTATTGCCGGAATTGCATTTTCATGTCAGAAAGAAAAATCGGATGTGAAACGCAAGGCTTTGCTCGAGGTTGAAGGTAAATTTCTTTACCTCGATCAGGTGCAGGATATTATTCCGCCCAACGTAAGCAGTGACGACAGCACTCAGATTGCCGATAGTTATATTAAAAAATGGGTGACCGATGTGCTTGTGTACGAAAATGCCAAACGTAATATAAGCAACAAAGAAGAAATTGATCAGCTGCTCGAAGAATATCGTAAATCACTCATTATTCATCAGTATCAGCAAAAACTTATTCAGCAACGCTTACCTCAGGAACCTTCGGAGGAAGAAATGCAGACTTTTTACGAGAACTTCAAAGATCAGTTTCAGCTGAGCGAAAATATTATCAAAGGAATATTTCTGGTAGTACCTGTCAATGCTCCAAAAATAAATAACGTACGCTCATGGGTTCGTTCGGGCGATACCAAGGCGCTTGAAAATATTGAAAAATACAGTCTGCAAAATGCTATTAGTTACGACTATTTCGGCAATAAATGGACTCCTTTTTCGGAGATTCTGAAGAAATTTCCGGTACAAATTGAAGATCCCGCAGCATATGTATCGGGTCGGAAATTTGTGGAAGTGTCGGACAGTACAAAGCATTATTTTCTGAGAATTGAAGATTTCAGAAAAACCGGACAGACAGAGCCTTTCGAAATGGCCCGTCCACGAATTTCGAACCTTATTCTCAATAAACTGAAAGCTGAATTTATTAGCAATTTCGAAAACGAAATTTATAAGGATGCAGTGGACAATGGCAGCGTAAATTATTTTGAAAAATAATAGGATATTTAAAAGCACAAACATTTTAAAATGAAGAAACCTTTTTTGTTTTTATCGCTTATATCAATGGCCATTGGCCTTCATGCACAGAAAAATATTATCGATGAAGTTATCTGGATTGTAGGCGACGAAGCTATTCTGCGTTCCGAAGTTGAGGAACAACGCATCAGAGCACAATACGAAGGAACTCCCATTCAGGGCGATCCGTACTGTGTGATTCCCGAGCAAATTGCCATCAACAAGCTATTTTTGCATCAGGCTGTACTCGATAGTATCGAAGTTAGCGAAAGTACAGTAATGAATCAGGTTGAAAACCGTCTGAATTTCTTTATTTCGCAAATTGGTTCCAAAGAGAAAATGGAAGAATATTTCCGCAAAAATACTCCTGCATTGCGCGAAGACCTGCGTGTGATGTTTCGCGACCAAATGATTATTCAGCAAATGCAGCAGAAATTAGTGGGCGATATCAAATCGACACCTGCTGATGTACGCCGCTTTTTCAACAATTTGCCCGAAGATAGTATTCCTATGGTTCCTGCGCAGGT
>JAGPIU010000207.1 GCA_018054805.1 Paludibacter sp.
TAAAGTGAAAACCGATAGGGCTTGTGTCGATTACGAAGTCTGAAAAACCTCTCTTTCCTTAAATCTTTAATCTTGAAAATGCCATGTGGAAAGATTTCTTTTATTTTTCCAAAGGGCAACGAACAGGTATTGTAGTGCTTATTTTGTTGATTTTGTTTGTGGTGGTGCTCAATGTGTTTTTGCCCCGGATAATATCTCCCAATCCTGAACCCACTGCCGAAGTGCAGGCTGAAATGCAGGCTTTCAGGTTAAATTTACGCTCGCTCGATAGCCTGCGGGCGGTAACACGTCAGCAGGAATACGAGTCGCGGTTTCGTTCAAATTATGCTTTTCGTGATTTTGGCGAGAAGCAAACCACATATTCCCTTTTTCCATTCGACCCCAATACAGCCGACTCCACTACTTTTGTGAAGCTCGGTCTGAAACCTTATGTGGCTGCCAATATTTTGAAATTCAGAGCTAAAGGTGCACAGTTTCGAACGCCTGAAAGTTTCTCGAAAGTGTATGGCATCAGTGCCGAAAAATTCAGCGAACTCGAACCTTATATTTCCATAAAATCTTCTGAAACAGCTTTACGCTCCGATTCTGCAAAACAAATAGCAGTTCAAAAGGTGGAGAATATTGTGGTGGAGCTAAATACGGCCGATACCACTTTGCTTATGCAGGTAAAGGGGGTAGGACGGTTTTTGGCGCGCGGCATTGTGCGATTTCGTATGCAGGCCGGCGGATTTGTATCAGTGGAACAGTTGCGCGATGTGTATGGCATGCGCGAAGATAATTATCTGAAAATCAAAGATTCGTTCAGGGTGAATACGGGTCTGGTTCAGAAAATTCAGGTCAACACAGCCTCTGTCGATAAGCTCAAAAATCATCCTTATCTGAGCTTTTACCAGGCAAAAGCCATTTACGAATTGCGCCGGAAAGAGGGAAAACTAAAGAGTGTGCACGATTTAAAGCAAATAGACGAGATTGATGAGCAGGTACTTGTAAAGCTTGCTCCTTATCTGTCATTCGATTAGTTTAATCTTTCAGTGTCCGAATTACTCTGTCAATCACATTACTTTCGAAACCACGACTCTGGGCAAAGTTAAACAGTTTGCCCATTTTTTCGTATTCGTATTCCCACTTAATGGTTTTGAGTTTATTTTTGAGCAAAACAGCCAGCATTTCTTCGTATTCTCCTTCGTCAATGGTTTTCAGAGCCATGTCAATCAGCTTCGAATCCAGACCTTTCTGTTTCAGACTGTACGAAATTTTTATCTTACCCCATTTGTTGAAGTGGAATTTATCCTTTGTAAAAGCGATACAGTAACGTTTCTCGTTGATAAAATCATCTTCTATCAATTTGTCAATTATCTTATGCTTTTTATCTTCAGACATTCCCCATGCAGTGAGTTTATCTTCTACGTCTGAAATGCAATGTTCTGAAATTGAGCAATATGAAGCTGCTTTGTGAAGTAGCTCCTCGAAACTGTATTCTTTTTTCATTATATTCATTCTTTTTGTGAAACTGAATATTTTATCCGGTTTCTGATGCTTACAAATTTATAACTATTAGTGCATTCAACCAACTTTTTATGACTTTATTTTTGAATGGAAATTATTATCCATCAAAACAGATTTGTTGTTAAATGTGGTTGGTTGTCGAAATTTTGGGTTACAAAATATTGTTTTATAAATAAAAAATGTAACTTTGTTCCTTAAATGTTACCTTTGTTATGACTAAAAAAGAAAAAACAGAAGCCACAGCCAAAGAATTATTCTGGAAACATGGGTTCAAAAAAGTTAGTATCGACGAGATTTGCAAAAAAGCAGCAGTCAGTCGTAAGACTTTTTATACCTATTACCCTAACAAACAGGCTTTGGTGCTTTCGATACTCGAATCGCTCACTAACGAAATGCTGGACGTATTTGCAGTGCTTGTAGCTGATACTGAGAAATCGTTTTCCGAAAAAATGAATATGTTGCTTTTGCTGAAATTTGAGATGAACAAAGAGTTTTCAATGGAGTTTATCAACGATTTTTTGCATCCTGATTCTGCTGAATTGCTCGAATATCTGAATACTGTGGTTGGGAAATCGCTTAAGCTTACGCGTGAGTTTTTTACGAATGCGCAACAAAATGGCGAAATGAATCCTGGCTTGAATCTCGATTTTCTGCTTTGGAATATGCAAAAACAACTCGAAATATGCTCAACCCCCGAAGCGTTAGCTATGTTTCCCGACTCGGAGAGCATGGTGCGACAAATTTCCGAATTGATGATTTATGGTGTTATGAAACCTGAGCAGTGATGATAACAAAACGAATATATGGCTGGCTGATTTTGAGCGCGGTTTGTGTACTTTGTTTTTCGCAAAGCGACGCGCAGAAATCACTTCGCTTCAACGGACAGGTAGTGGGTTGGGCAACGGTGCAAATAGATAATCCGGTTTTCTGGCAGCCGGGTGCCCGGTTTGTTCCTGCGCTCACATGGAAGCAGAGTTTATCATCTGGTGCTGTTTTGAATGCTGAAGCTTCCATGAATGTTTTTGGAAATGCTGATTTTCAAAATTTCAAAATGGACACACTTACTGGTCGGATAAAGCCTTATCGGGTTTGGTTGCGATACAGTAAGCAGAATTTTGAGTTGAGGGCAGGTTTGCAGAAAATTAATTTTGGTCAGGCGCGAATGTTTCGTCCCCTGATGTGGTTCGATGGCATGGATGTGCGCGATCCTCTGCAACTTACCGATGGCGTTTATGGGCTGCTTGCAAAATATTTCTTCGAAAACAATGCTAATATTTGGGCCTGGGGATTGCTGGCTAACGATGACCGCAAAGGCTGGGAGTTATTTGGTTCTGAAAAATGGATGCCCGAAGTGGGTGGGAGAGTGGAAACACCTTTTTTGAATGGCGAAATTGCACTTAGTACGCATCACCGTAAAGTAAAAGCAAGAAATTTGTTGTCGTCGCAATCTAATGATTTTCAACTTCTGAATGAATCCCGTATTGG
>JAGPIU010000208.1 GCA_018054805.1 Paludibacter sp.
TCGGGAACAAGTCCTGCCATTTCAATCATGCGACGTGCCAGGTCGGCAATCTTTACAGGCTGACCCATATCAAACACATAAATTTCGCCTGATCGACCAAACGATGCAGCTTCCATTACCAATCGGCAAGCCTCAGGAATGGTCATAAAGTAACGAATAATCTCAGGATGCGTGACTGTCACCGGACCTCCATTTTCAATTTGCTGACGGAAATGCGGTATCACCGAACCATTCGACCCGAGCACATTTCCGAAACGCGTAGTCACGAAACGCGTGATCAGTCCATCCCGTTGCGCTTTACGGGCCAGTGATTGGATATAAATCTCGGCAATTCGTTTAGATGCACCCATCACATTTGTTGGGTTCACCGCTTTATCGGTCGAAATCATCACAAAACTCTCCACTTCATTTTCAACGGCTAATTTGCTTAGCATTTTTGTGCCATACACATTTGTCATAATAGCCTCACAGGGATTTTCCTCCATCAACGGTACATGCTTATAAGCTGCAGCATGGAAAATCATCTGAGGTTTGAAATCGCGAAATATATATTCCAAACGTGGTAACTGGCGCATGTCGCCAATCACTGCTGTGAACTTCAAATCGGGAAATTTACATTCGAGTTCGAGACGTAAATTGTGAAGCGGAGTTTCAGCCGAATCAAAAATTACTATGTGGCCGGGCTTGAAGTGAGCCATTTGACGAATAAGTTCGCTGCCAATAGAACCTGCTCCACCTGTAACAAGTATTGTTTTGCCATTTGTTTGAGCAGCTATCTGTTCCAGATTTATTTTTATTTCGTCGCGTCCCAGAAGGTCTTCGAGTTGAATAGGTTTGATGCGCATTGGTGCTTGTCCGTTTTCGGTAAGCCCTTCGAAAGGAGGACGCACCAGAAGCTTAATTCCGGTACGTATCAATAATTCAATAAAGTCTTTTTCACGTTTTACAGTTTCGTAATCGGGGAAAATCACTACTGAGATTTCAAATTTTCGGAAGATCCAATCGGGAAATTCAGCACCGATATAAAAAACGGGTAGGTCGGAAATACGGGTTTTGTGTGAATTTGGATTCGGACTCAGAAAACCTCTTACCTGATACTGTCGGTTGCCACTTTTGTTAAGCCATTGTGCCAATGCAATGCTATGAGGTTCAGTACCAAATATAAAAGTATTTTTATAACTATTGCTCACATACGACATGCTGTAATTGAATATCAACACAATTGCAAAACGTATAAAGAAAAGGAGGAAAATATTGATCAGAAGTACAATGAGTGTAAAGAAGAAAGGATACTGAATAATCCCCATATGCCCCAGCGTAATATAAAGCACAAGACCTGAACCAATTACCGAAGCATATAAGCGCCACATTTCCATGAAATGCGAGTATCTGCTTAAACCGCGATACGACTTAAACAGCAGAAAAAACAAGCCGCACATAAGTACATACAAACCTCCGGCCATCCATAAGTCACTCACTCCTGCTGTAAGGCCACTGTATCGAGTTTGAATAATCCCTGCAAAGACAAATGCAAATAAACTTAGTAGTAAGTCAACTTCGAGTACTAAATGACGGTGACGCAACGAGACTTTTAAAATTCTCTTAAAAAATCCACGTAAGAAAAACTGTAAACTTTTCATTGATGTAAACTTAAAATGTAACAGAAACGGTTATTTTTCAAGACTAAAGACACATCAGGGCATCAAAAAAACGCTCACTGACAATATGGACTTTAGTAACAGGATACAAAGATAATAGAAAATATGTAAAGAAACTGCACTGAATGATTACAAACTTAATGTTTTGAGATTTTTTTCTTTCATTTTATCGCAAAACAAATCGTAAATATGCAAATTTATTTTACTATAGACAGTCATATTATCCATTGATTTTCACCTATATGCGTTAAGTATTGTCAGCCTGAAATTTAAAATCCGGATGAAACCATTTTAACATCTTATTTTCATCAACCAAAACAGCATTTCATATTCCTAAATTTGAAAGAAAATCCTTTGATAAATATATTACAATCGCCAGAAGCTCCATTAACCCGGTGGGGGTGAAAAATTATGTATATAAAATGAGTTGAAAGAATAACTAAATTGGCTCCGGTATTGAAGATAGTATCAGTGAAGGATGTTTTGTTTTCAGATGGCTTTCAGTAGCTTTATAAAGGGTAAAATACATGCTTTTGTATAAATTTGAAGAAAAAATATGATTTATGTACCTTAAAAACATTAAAAATAAGCCATCAGGCGTACACAGACAAACACCTGTTTATCAACAGTCTATATTGAGAAGGTTGATTATTTAGAAATTTATGCAAAAAAATATTTATGGAAAGTGAATAAAAAACCGTCCAAAATGCTTTTAAGTTTTACTAAATTATTATATTTGCAAATAGTTTTTAGATAATAACCAAATAATAAATCAAAAATCAAACGTAAAAATGGAAGCAATTGTTAACAAAATCAAAGCTGAATTTGAAGCTTTTGTAAAAGATGCAAGTTTACAATCAGAAAAAGGTAATAAAGCAGCTGGTACACGCGCCCGCAAAAGCTCGCTCGACCTTGAAAAAATGTTGAAAGAATTCAGAAAAGTTTCTTTGGAAGATTCTAAAAAATAATTCCGAACTTCTATATGCAATTATTATAAACTGCATATCTATCAATTACAAAAAAACTCTTTTGGCATTTTTCCCAAAAGAGTTTTTTTTTATCCTTTATATCAGTGTTGTCAGGCAGAATTTTTTAAAATGATTAAAATGAGATCTCTCACTCCGTTCGAGATGACAATCAGCTAGTTATATATTTTGGAGAGGGTAGGTTGGCGGCTTCGCCGCCAACCTACCCTCTCCAAACCAAATTCAATACAAATTAACACAAAACATTGTCATTCAGAGCGAAGCGAAGAATCTAATAATTTTCACCGGACAACAGTGCCTTTATATATAGAAAAGGAAAAGATCGTAAGTGAATTATCT
>JAGPIU010000209.1 GCA_018054805.1 Paludibacter sp.
TTACTTTCTGAACAATACTCTAAAAGCTTCCTCCACTTTTTTTACCCGGATAATTTCAATTTTGGTTTTTGAGAGATTGATGGAGCTCAGATTGAAATCAGGGATAATCATTTTGGTAAAACCGAGCTTTTCAGCTTCCAGAATACGTTGTTCAATACGGTTGATGGGGCGTATTTCGCCCGAAAGACCTACCTCGCCAGCCATACACACGTTTTTCTCGATGGCAATGTCCACACTCGACGACAGAATGGCCGAAATAACTGCAAGGTCGATAGCTGGATCGCTT
The DNA here is from genome assembly GCA_018054805.1 of Paludibacter sp. The sequence continues at coordinate 287 of JAGPIU010000209.1, forward strand.
ACTTTAAGTCCACCTGCAATGTTCAGGAAAACGTCCTTTTGTGCAATTTTGAAGCCTGCACGTTTTTCGAGCACAGCCAGCAACATATTGAGTCGTCGCATGTCGAAGCCTGTGCAAGAGCGTTGTGGTGTGCCATAAGCGGCCGAACTAACCAAAGCCTGTGTTTCAATCAGGAAAGGACGAATGCCTTCCACAGCCGAAGCAATGGCCACTCCGCTCAGTCCTTCGTGGTTTTGCGAAAGCAGTAATTCTGATGGATTGCTCACTTCTCGTAGTCCGTTTTGCTGCATTTCGAAAATGCCAAGCTCCGAAGTGCTTCCAAAGCGGTTTTTGATAGGGCGGAGGATGCGATACATATAATGTTGGTCGCCTTCGAACTGCAATACCGTGTCCACAATATGTTCCAAAACTTTCGGACCTGCGATGCTTCCTTCTTTGTTGATATGTCCGATCAGAAGCACAGGCGTAGCTGTGGTTTTGCAGAATTTCAGTAAATGCGCCGCACACTCACGCACCTGCGAAACCGAACCGGGCGACGATTCGATCAGTTCGGTGGAAATGGTCTGAATAGAATCGACAATCACCACATCGGGTTGCACATTCTGAATATGTACAAAAGCCTGTTCGAGCGAAGTCTCACTTACAATATAGCAGTCTGGGTTGTCGTATTTTAGTCGTTCGGCACGGAGTTTTAGCTGTTTTACGCTTTCCTCGCCCGAAATGTAAAGCGTGCGTTTTCCTTTGAGGTTAAGCACTACCTGAAGCACAAGGGTCGATTTTCCAATGCCGGGTTCGCCACCTATAAGTACCAGGGAGCCGGGAACGAGTCCGCCACCCAGCACGCGATTTAGTTCGTTGTTCGAAGTATCGATGCGGCTTTCTTCGGTTGTTTCCACGTCATGGAGTCTAACAGGCTTTTGCTTGGTTACTTCCAGCCCTGCCATTGTAATTTTCGGTCCGTTATCCTTGCTTACAATTTCTTCCACATAGCTGTTCCATTCGCCACACGAAGGACATTTTCCTATCCATTTGGGCGAATCGGCACCACAATTCTGACAAATATATACTGATTTTGTTTTGGCCATATTGGTTTATAAATACTGCAAATCCTCAGGGAGTGACTTGTTGAGATGATATTAATTATTTAAAAACATACAATTGCAAAAGTAATCATTTTTGCTTGTATTGACCAATGATTGTTTGAAGTGAATAAATGCGTATTTCAAAAAAATCAGTTTTAAATGAGTCTTGGCCAACTTACCATAAATCACTACTTTTGCAAATCTCAAAATTGTAATTCACAAATTATACATTGATAATAAGTAAATGACCTCCACACCTCATAAACTTCCTCAGCCGTTGATAGCTTTGCTACCGGTATTTATTCTGATAATATTTGTGTCGCTTTCGGTCGGCATTTTTGGTGCCGATGCACTGAGTGGAGCAAGTCAGATGGCTTTGTTGCTGGCAACAGCAGTGACGCTTTTGATAGCAAAGTTTACTGTAAATATGCATTGGACGGCTTTTGAAAAAGCATTACATAAAAACATAAAAAACATTTCTACTGCACTGATTATTCTGCTGATCATTGGCGCTTTGTCAGGCACATGGATGGTGAGTGGAGTGGTTCCGTTGTTTATTACGTACGGTATGAAGCTGATTCGCCCTGAAATTTTTCTGCTTTCGGCAGCGCTCATCAGCGCAATTGTGTCGGTCATTACAGGTAGTTCGTGGACAACAGTGGCTACTATTGGCATCGCGTTAATGGGAATTGGTCGTGCGCAGGGTTTTCCTGATGGTTGGATAGCAGGTGCAATTGTTTCCGGTGCTTATTTTGGCGATAAAATGTCACCTTTGTCGGATACAACGGTACTGGCTTCGTCCATTTCAGGAACAGCGCTTTTCACGCATATTCGTTATATGTGGATTACTACCATTCCTTCGATGCTCATTGCACTGGCCGTTTTTACAATTGCGGGATTTTCGTTTACAGGAGTCAATACCGACGATATTATGCTCTACCAAAATGCATTAGCCGGCCGCTTTAATATGTCGCTTTGGTTGCTTTTGGTACCAGCTATTACTGTATTTATGATTGCAAAGCGCTATCCACCACTTGTGACACTCTTTGTTTCGATGTTGCTTGCGGCTGTGGCTGCACTTATTTTTCAGAAAGAAAACCTGCTCGAAATTTCCGGAGGAACTACAAATATGGATGCCGTAAAAGGGATGATGATAAGTTGCTTTGGCCCTACCGCTTTAGATACTGGAAATGCAGAAATCAACAGTCTGATTGCCACACGCGGGATGCAGGGTATGCTTTTTACCATTTGGCTGATTATCTGCGCTACTTGTTTTGGAGCAGCCATGACAGCAGGACGCATGATTGAAAGCATAACTGTTTGGTTTACAAATTATATTACACGTACAGGAAGTTTGGTAGGTGCTACAGTGGCCACAGGATTGTTGAGCAATCTGACTATGGGCGATCAGTATTTGTCACTTATTCTTTCCGGAAATTTGTTCAAAGAACTCTACGAAAAACGAGGCTACGAAAGTCGCCTGTTGAGTCGAAGTATGGAGGATAGCATTACGGTAACTTCGGTGCTTATTCCCTGGAATTCGTGCGGAATGACGCAAAGTACTGTGCTTGGTGTAAGTACGCTGGTTTATTTTCCGTATGCGGTTTTCAATTAT
>JAGPIU010000210.1 GCA_018054805.1 Paludibacter sp.
ACTTTGATCACATCTTCGTTCGAAGTTGTCAGCGATATTTTATCTTTCAATTCAAAAGTACTAAAGACTGTAGCCAGTTTTGCATTCGGATCAAGCTCTTTATAAGCCTGCACGAACAAATCGAGGTACTGAACCTGACTGTTGGTTTTCTGACGTTCGCTGGCCAATGCCAATGCCTGATTGAAATTTGGCGAGGTGTTGTGACCTGAAAGCGAGCGGATAATATCCGGCACCGACACTTCGAGCGTTACGTTCATACCACCTTTAAGGTCGAGACCAAGATTGATTTCTTTTTCGCGACACTCCTTGAGGGTATAACCTAACCATACCTTTTCGTTTGCGATAGAATCCAGATACTGGAATTCTTTCATTTTGTCCCCTGCTGCGTATTCAATCGCTTTTTTATTGTAGGTACTGGTAACAACAGAAAAGGACAGGTAAAACAAGCACACAAGAGTGAGTGCTACTGCAAAAATCCTGATAAGTCCTTTGTTTTGCATGGAAATTTTATATTTAAAGATAAAACATTAATAATTCGATTTTTTCAAACGAGGTGCAAATATAGTATTTTTTTTATTATAAACATAAAATTGAGCCAAACTGAATTTCAAATGTAAAAAATCATCGGAATATTCAGATAAAACACACTCAACAGTATTTATAATGTTGCAATTGCAGCTTTCGAAGCCATACCGCAATCCTTAGAAAGAAAGCACTTTTACAAAAAGAAAAATGCGGCGAAGAGAAGTTTTGCAAGCAACTACTTATCGCGGCCTTCGGGATAAGAGAAGAATGTAAAATTCACATTCCCGTAGTGTCGGTGTTCGAGAAAGCAGGAATGCTCAGAGAAATCATTTTTAGCCGAATGTTCGAGCACAAACAAACCATCGGACTGAAGCACTCCGGCGGCAAGCACCAAATCGGGAATTTGATTCAGATTGGGCAAATCGTAAGGAGGGTCAGCAAAAATCACATCGTATTTCGAATATCCTGATTTCAGAAATTTGAATACGTCGGTTTTCATCAACGTGAGGTTCTCAATCTTCAGTTCCTGACAGACCTTACGAATAAATGCGCACTGACGGTCATTTTGCTCCACACTCACTACTGCATCGGCTCCCCGCGATACAAATTCGATGCCCACTCCTCCTGTACCGGCAAAGAGATCGAGCATGCGAATTCCTTCGAAATCAATCCGGTTATTGAGCAGATTGAAAAGACCTTCCTTTGCAAAATCGGTAGTTGGCCGGGCTGTGATATTGCCCGGAGCACTGATACGTCTGCCTTTATATTTCCCGCTGATTATTCTCATTGTTTGTGATTGATTTCGCAAATTGAAAAGTATTTTTCCAATACGCTTTGATAATCGGTTTTTCTGTCGGCATTGTATAGTTTCAACGAAACACGATAAGTGTCAATATTATGCTGACCTGCAATCTTCAATAAATAGTAAAGCAAATCCTCGGCTGTCTTGCACTGAAAACTATTGATTAACAAAGGCTTTCCTGCATCAAAAACCATAAAATCAACAACCCCTGATCTCAAAAAAGCATAAAATGCCGTATCGGCCGACAATGGCACATTATCGGCCATAAAAGCCGACAAATGATGCTCGGGAACTAATTCGGGCAGGGTTGTTTGCAATGCTTCGTTCAGATTGGCAGGTAAAGCGTAAATCAAAAATGCATTCCAGGGGAGAAGTTCATTTTCCACCACACTCATATTACCCGGCAAGTCGGGATAAACAAAACGCAAAAGCGCAGTTTCGTCGCCAACTCTGAAAATGCCTGTAGGCGCCATGCTGTAAAAATCGCTTTCCACTATGATACGCACAGTACCAAAGCTCATGTTTAGCTCCTCCTGCCCCGACAAAAGATCGAGAATGCCATCGGTGCTAAGCTCGGCAAGCATAGCATTTACATGCCTTGACACTACCGTTTTCTTATCTTCACCCGATACAAACAAAGAAAATCCATCCGGAAAAAACCGGATGGATAAACAATATTGAGTATTATTTGCAACAGGGTTATAATCCATTACTCACATTTATTTTAGCCCACAGGCCGGGGAAAATTATTCCCAGTTACCCGCATTGTTATTCGGTGCGTCAACCGAACCTACTTTCAAACCGGGGAATCTGTCGAGTTTGCGCTGTACGTCGATCACATTCAGCACTTCCTGACGATCGAGGTCGTACAAATATGTTTTATATTCAACAGAAGCTTCAAAAAGCGCCATCTGAATGCCGGTAGCATTGAAATAGCTGTTATTCACTTTCAGGTCGAATTTTTTATTTTCAGAAAATGGTACAATTGCAATCTGATCGATTGTTTCTTTTGTGAAACGAGTTCCGTATACGGCTTCAATCAGGTCGAGATAAGCTGTATCACGACGGAAATTCTGCAAGCCGTTGGCCATAATTTCCTGCATATTGCCTTTACGTACAATGGCAGCAGCTTTAGCTTCGGTAAGACCAGCTTCGAGTTGCTTGTCAGAAAGAGAACCTTCTTTCAAAACCGATTTTTTCTTTGCTGTTTTCAGAAAGCCGACAAGCTCATCGAAATTAGCAGTATAACCGCCTTTCTGATCTTTAAATTCGGTCTGAGCTGAACGAATATCAATCAGTCGCTGAATAATTACCTTTTCTCTTGCTTCTTTTGTTTCAGCAAATCGTATCGGCGTCTGAATACTCATTACACAAAAATACGCCAACAAACCAATGGAGATTACAAGCAAAATCTTAATTACTGTTTTCATACAATATATATTTTTTAAAAGGACCGCATGCAACTTATCGCACTTATTCCGACGAGCAGTTTCACACTGAAATATTTATTTTTTTTAATTTAATCCTCCGGATACAAAAAAACAGGGTTACTTATAATTAGCAAAATATCAACACCTATTTTTCAGCTTGCAAATTTAGAAAAGAAAATCCAATACACCATCCTTCATTGAATTTTTTTTCGTTGTTTTTTCA
>JAGPIU010000019.1 GCA_018054805.1 Paludibacter sp.
CCATCTTCGAACACAATGATTTCGAAATCGATGAACTGATCGGTAGCCTGCCTGTGTAGGTCGGTTATCAGCTGCGTGACATTGTGGTTATATATTGGTACGAGGATGGATAACATGTTTGCACTGCACTTTTTCTGAAGTGTTTGTTTTCCAAAAGCTCCTGAAGTAGTTTCATTTGCATTTGATAGCTGCAAATATAGTGAAAAAATATTGACATGTGGCTGTGCCGGTCATTTTTTCTGAATTTATTCAACAGATAAATAAAAGGGGTATTATTTATCTGTCTGTTTTTCCGAATTGTTTTTCCATTGCTGTTTTTCTGTAGTCAAAAATACCCCGTAGTTGTTTCCTTATAAATAATGAATTGGCAATGGCCCCGATAAAGCCAAAAGGAGGTTGGTACGATACAATATCGGTCATTAATACACCGCCTTCAATGGCTTCAATTTTATGTTCGTGATGCCACATGGCATAAGGGCCAATGCGCTGTTCGTCCACAAAATATTCAAGCTCCTTTACCTGCGTGATTTCGGTTACCCAGTTCATTTTTATACCCAAAACCGGACTTACCTTGTAGGTAATGATCATGCCAGGATACATTTTTTGTTCAGCCATTTTGTTGGTAACTACAAAACCCATATATTCGGGCGTTATTTTCTTTAAGTTTAGTGGCGACGAAATAAAATCCCAAACCTCACTAATGTCTGCTTTGATAAGACTTTTGCTTTTGAACTGATAAAATGCCATAAATCTGTATTTTTTTTCTAAGTAACATCTTTACACCTGCATTTGTTGTAATTACTTTCGCAAGTTTTACAGGATGGTATTTTTCAGTTTTCCGGAGTTCGGAATCAGTACAAAAGCACTTTAGCTTTCGACTCTTTGCCTGAGTAAGCCAGTGCATTTACAATATATGTACCCGGTGAAAGTTGACGGGTTGCAATGCTGTCGGTGTTTTCAGCGGTCAGCACAATTTTACCTGCAGCACTGATAACGCTTACTTTACGGAACCTTTCGTCAAACGAAATTTCTGCTACGGTTTTATTGTAATGTATATTAAATGTCTCCGCTTTCAGTTGTAGGGTTTCAGTAATGTTCCTGAAAGCATCCAAGGCTACTGTAGGTCGTCCGCTATTGTCGAATGCCCCCAGAGTGTAACCTTTCCAGTTGCCGTACGACTGAGGTTCCCAGTAAAAAACGCCTGTTCCCATACCGTTTTTTACCTGTTTTGTTTTGGAAATAAGATCGGTCAGAAAGCTTTTGGCAGTAGCTGCCATATCCCAGCTCATTCCGCACTCCACAATCATTACTTCTTTATTGTAACGGGTAACCATATCATTCATATTGGCCAGACAGGCATTGTTGGCCGATTGCCAGTCGTTCTTAACAGTGTACCACGATGGATAAAGCGACATACCTATTATATCCCATTTGCCTCCGTTGTTTTTAAGACCATCGAAAATCCAACGAAAAAGATTGTTGTCGTATCCGTTGTGGATATGCACTATGACTTTGGCATTCGGATAAACTTCTTTTACCGCATCGTATCCGGCAGTAGTAAGCGCAGCATAATTACTCATGCTTACTGACGCTTTGCCTGTTTCCCACAACATACCATTTCCGGTTTCATTTCCCACCTGTACCCATTCTACAGCAATCTGATTGTTTTTAAGCAGCGTGAGTACATCTCTTGTGTGGTTTGCTACAGCTGTTTTTAATCCGTTCAGGTCGTAAGTTGTCCATGCTGCCGGTTTGGTTTGCTTCGAAGGGTCTGCCCACGAGTCGCTGTAGTGGAAATCGATCATAATACGCATGCCCAGATTGCTTGCGCGACGGGCTTTGACCAACAGATCGGCTGCATTGCACCAACCATCGGTCGGGTTTACCCAGACTCTCAGTCTCACAGCATTCATATCAAGCGATTTCAGCAAAGTCATACATTCTGTCTGAACACCTTCGCTGTTGTAAAATTTTTTCCCGGTAGCTTCCATTTCTGTTAGCCAGCTGATATCAGCTCCTTTTGCAAAATCCTGTGCCTGAGTAATTCCGTTGTGTCCTAAACACAAAATCAGCACAAGCGTTATGGCTCTGAATGTTTTTTTCATTTTTCTGTTCAATTTAATCAGACTGCCAAAGATAGTTATTTTTCAGGTATTATTAAAATACAGAGTTGTCCGGTAATTTTTTCTTAATGATTAAAATGAGATCTCTCACTCCGTTCGAGATGACAATCAATTGGTTATATTTTAGGAGGGGGATAGGTTGGCGGCGAAGCTGCCAACCTATCCCCCTCCTAACCAAATTCAATACAAAATACTGTCATTCAGAGCGAAGCGAAGAATCTAATGATTTTACCGGACTACAATTAATAAAATACAGTAATTTGATTATAAATGTTTCAGTATACGAATTATTTTTTGCATATTGAAACGAAAACACTTCTGTGCGCATGAAAATACTCGCATAGTCATAATTTTTTATGTAACTTTGCAACTCTCAAAAAAACAGATAAATCAAATTCAAAAAACTTAAGTTTATGGCTGTTATTAAACCCTTTAAAGGTATTCGTCCTCCAAAAAATTTAGTTGAAAAAGTGGCTTCACGCCCTTACGATGTGTTGAATTCGGAAGAAGCCCGTGCCGAAGCTGCCGGAAATCCAATGTCGCTTTATCGTATTATTAAACCTGAAATCGACTTCGAACCGGGAACCGATGAGCATGAGGAAAAAGTGTACAACAAAGCGCTCGAAAACTTTACTAAATTTAAAAACGATGGCTGGCTTGTACAGGACCAACAGGAAAAATACTACGTGTATGCACAGACCATGAACGGAAAAACGCAATACGGACTCGTTGTTTGTGCACATGTGGACGACTATATGGAAGGCCGCATTAAAAAGCATGAACTTACCCGTCGCGACAAGGAAGAAGACCGCATGAAACATGTGCGTGTAAACAATGCCAATATCGAACCGGTATTTTTTGCTTATCCACACCATGCCGAACTCGATGCCATTGTGTCGGACATTGTAAAAAACGATCCTGAATATAACTTTGTGGCTCAGGGCGATGGCTTCGGACACCATTTCTGGGTAATCGACAATCCTGAAACCATTGCACGCATAACCGAACTGTTCGCTGCAATTCCTTCGCTGTACATTGCCGACGGACATCACCGTAGCGCTGCTGCAGCACTGGTTGGCGACGAAAAACGCCGTCAGAACCCTAATCATACCGGCACCGAGGAATACAACTACTTTATGGCAGTTTGCTTCCCCGATAATCAGCTGAACATTATCGACTACAACCGTGTGGTTAAAGATCTGAATAATCTGACCGACGAAGAATTTCTGGCTAAACTGGCTGTGAATTTCGAGGTTGAAAAAATGGGAACTGAGATTTATAAACCCAATAAATTGCACAATTTCTCGTTGTATCTTTCGGGTGAATGGTATTCACTCACCGCAAAGGCCGGAACTTACAACGACAACGATCCAATCGGAGTGCTCGATGTCACTATTTCGTCGAATCTGATTCTGGACGAGGTGCTTGGCATTAAAGACCTGCGCAGCGACAAACGTATCGACTTTGTGGGTGGTATTCGCGGACTTGGTGAGTTGAAAAAACGTGTGGATAGTGGCGAAATGCGCGTCGCGCTGGCACTTTATCCTGTGTCGATGAAGCAACTTATCGACATTGCCGATACCGGAAACATTATGCCGCCTAAAACAACATGGTTCGAACCAAAACTGCGTTCGGGACTGGTTATTCACGAATTAGCGTAATAGAATATGCAGAAAAAACTTCTATACTTTCTTCTTATATTTTCGACGGTATGGCTTATGCAGGGTTGCAGCCTTAATTCCCGTTTGAAAAAGGCTGACAAAGAATTCAGCATGGGCGAATATTATTCGGCAGGGGAGAAGTATAGAAAGCTTTTTTCGCAAATTCCGGCCAAAGACAGAGCCACCAGAGCAAAAGTGTTATTCAATCAGGCAGAGTGTGCGCGTTTGATGAATTACACTAACGCAGAACAAATGTATGCCAATGCTATCCGTTTCGGATATCCTGATAGTCTTGTGTATCTGCGTTATGCCCAGGTGTTGCACCGCAATGCCAAATACGATTTGGCTGCGAAAAATTATGCCATTTATCTGCAAAAGGATAGTTCGCACACAATGGCTGCCAACGGGCTTAAAGCACTTGAACTTTCGACTCAGTTTAAAGCTGCTCCCACGCCTTATGTGGTAAAAAAGGCCGATGTGTTCAATGCCCGTAGAAGTTATTCTTTTAGTCCCGCTTTCTCGGGTTCGGATGGCGATATGCTGTTTTTTACGTCGAACAGATCGCTGAATGCAAAATCGGCAGCCAAAAATAGTCGTATCAACGGAGCTCCTGTAAACAAAATCTTTTCATCGAAAAAAAACGCAGCCGGAAAGTGGGAAAAACCACAGATTGCAGCTGCTGAAGAGGCTACTACCACTGTCACCGACGATGGAGTTGTGTCGTTTACTACCGATGGTCGTATCATGTTTATGACCCGTGCAAGTCAGCAAACAACAGGCGAAACGGGTGCTGAGATTTATGTGTCGAGCAGGGCAGGAGGTAGTTGGAGTGCGCCTAAGAAACTTGAAATTTTCAAGGATAGCACTATTTCAGTGGCTCATCCGGCCATAGCCCCCGACGATATGACGCTTTATTTTGTATCTGATGCACCAAATGGTTTTGGCGGAAAAGATATCTGGATAGCTACTTACGACGAAGGAGTTGTAAAAGATGTACGAAATGCGGGATCGCAGATAAATACGCCCGGCGACGAAATGTTTCCGACAGTGCGTCGGGATGGAACGCTTTATTTTTCGTCGAATGGTTTGCCCGGAATTGGCGGCCTGGATATTTTCAAAGCGGTACAAAAAGATAAAGACTGGATTGTCGAAAATATAGGAATGCCCATCAACTCTAACTTCGACGATTTTGGAATTGCTTTCGAAGGAAATGCCGAACGGGGATTTTTCAGTTCGAACCGTGGCGAAAATCGTGGCTACGACAATATATGGAGCTTTGAGTTACCCGAATACGAATATCTGCTCGAAGGTCGTGTGCTCGACGAAAATCAGAGTCCTGTGCCCGATGCTTATGTGCGATTGGTTAGCAACTCGGGTATCAACGCCCGTGTGCAGGTGAAAAAGGACGGTACTTATCGCATAAAAATCGACAAAAATATTGATTGTGTGATGATGGCTACTGCCCGTGGTTTTCTCAACAAGGAAGCCCGACTCTCAACTGTTGGCGTGAAAGAAAGTAAGATTTTTACGCAGGATTTTACGCTTGTAACCATTTACAAACCTATTCAGATGGATAATATCTTTTATGAGTTTGGTAAATGGAATTTAACGCCGGAGTCGGAGACAGGTTTACAGGAGTTGGTGAAAATACTACGCGATAATCCGAACATCACCATCGAAATCAGTGCGCATACCGACCATGTGGGCAACAACGAAGCCAACAAAACATTGTCGGAACGAAGAGCGCAATCTGTGGTGGAATATCTGATTGCTGCCGGCATTGCCAAAGATCGTTTGACTGCTGTGGGTTATGGCGAAGAAAAACCATTTGTGGTAAATGCGGCTACAGCACAGAAATTCTCTTTCCTTAAGGAAAACGATGAACTGACCGAGGCATTTGTAAATGCACTTCCTGCCGATCAGCAGGAGCAGGCTAAACAAATCAATCGCCGTACCGAATTCAGAGTATTGAAAACTACTTACAAATAAAGAAACAAACCTTCGAAACCAAATATAATCATTTGGACACGCAAGGTAAGGATTATAAACGCAAAAAACTCAATGCAACCCGTCTTATTCCCCTTTAGGCGTGTCCGCCGTGGAGGAGGTTAGGGGTCAATTAAAAACAAATGAAACAATATCTCGATTTATTGCAGCGTGTGATGACCGAAGGAGTGCGGAAAGAAGACCGTACCGGAACCGGAACGATCAGTGTGTTCGGGCATCAGATGCGTTTTAATATGGAGGAAGGATTTCCCTGCCTCACAACCAAAAAGCTTCATCTCAAATCCATTATTCACGAACTTTTGTGGTTTCTGAACGGCGACACCAATGTGAAGTATTTGCAGGACAATGGTGTGCGAATATGGAACGAATGGGCCGACGAAAAAGGTGATCTCGGGCATATTTACGGATATCAGTGGCGTTCGTGGCCCGATTACAATGGTGGTCACATCGATCAGATTACTGAAGTGCTGAATACTATAAAAAACAATCCCGATTCACGCCGAATTATTGTGAGCGCATGGAATGTGGCCGATATTCCTAATATGAATCTTCCACCATGTCATGCTTTTTTTCAGTTTTATGTGGCCGATGGAAAACTGAGTCTGCAACTTTATCAGCGCAGTGCCGATATTTTTCTGGGTGTTCCTTTTAATATTGCTTCGTATGCTTTGTTGCTGCAAATGATGGCGCAGGTTACGGGCCTTAAAGCCGGCGATTTTGTACATACGCTTGGCGATGCACATATTTATACAAACCATTTCGACCAGGTAAAATTGCAATTGACTCGCGAAACACGTCCTTTGCCTCAAATGAAAATCAATCCTGATGTAAAGAGTATTTTCGATTTTAAATTCGAAGATTTTGAACTGATCAATTATGATCCACACCCACATATAAAAGGGGAGGTTTCAATTTAATTTCACAGATTTGTACTTTTTGTGCAACATTCAAAATATATTAAACGGATAGCTTGGTCGGTTATCCGTTTTTTTTATGTAATTTTGTCGGCCTGTCTGTTTACGATTGAAGTTTTTTTTTGGGCATCGTGCCCTTGTATTTTGACCGTAATATAACTGAAAATATAGCTTTACTTTGTCATTTTAAGATGATAAAGTTATTGTGAAATTAAAATCGTAAATTAATCATTATGTCAGAAATTTCAATTGTTGCTGCTGTGGCCGACAATTATGCCATTGGAAAGGGAAATAAACTTCCATGGCATTTACCGGCCGATCTGAAGCATTTCAGAGAACTGACCACCGGTCATGCGGTAGTTATGGGTAAACGAACCTTTGAAAGCCTGCCGAATGGCCCGCTTCCTAATCGTAGAAATGTGGTACTTACTTCGGTAATGTCCGAAGGTGTAAACGAAGGTTATTTTGAAGCCGACTCGCTCGAAGATGCTTTTTATCTTTGCGAAAAAGAAGAGAAAGTCTTTATTGTAGGTGGTGCTGCGGTTTATCGCCAGAGTCTCGAAATTGCTGAATCGCTTTATATTACATGGGTACATCACGAGTTTAGTGCCGACATTTATTTTCCTGAAGTTGATTTTTCGAAATGGGAAGAGGTGTCGCGTCAGGATATGTCAGCTGATGAGAAGAATCCTTATCCATATTCATTTGTACATTACAAAAGAAAGAAGTAAATACAGGATAAACATAAAAAACGCCATTTTTCAATACCGAAAAATGGCGTTTTTTATGTTTAATAATTGTTTTGTCGAACAAAAAGTATATTTTATTGCTTGTTACTCTGACAAAATGATTATCTTTGCCTGAAATTTAAATCAAAAACACATATTATACACTCTTATGAGCTATTTATTCAGACCCAAAAGCTATAAGCCCATTTTAAATCTGCAACAGACCGAACTGGGTATTACCAAGATTAAAGATTTCTTTCAGGCAAATTTGTCAGCCGAACTCAGACTGCGTCGTGTCACTGCACCGCTTTTTGTATTACGTGGCACCGGACTCAACGACGACCTGAACGGTACCGAGCGTGCTGTGAATTTTCCCATTATGGATATGGGCGATGTGCGTGCCGAAGTGGTGCATTCGCTTGCCAAATGGAAACGTGTGACGCTGGCCGATTACGAAATTGAAAACGGATATGGCATTTATACCGATATGAACGCCATTCGTGCCGACGAAGAACTGGGTAATATTCACTCACTTTACGTGGATCAGTGGGACTGGGAACGTGTAATGACAGCCGAAGAGCGTAATGTGGATTTTTTGAAATCGATCGTTCGTCGCATTTATGCTACTCTTCTTCGCACAGAATACCTTGTGTCGGAAAGTTTTCCTGATATCAAACCTGTACTTCCTCCTGAAATTACTTTTATTCATGCCGAGGAATTGCGCCAGATGTATCCTGATAAAACTTCGAAAGAACGCGAAACCGAATTTACACGTCAACACAAAGCGGTGTTTATTATGGGCATTGGCGGTCAGCTGGGCGATGGAAAAAAACATGATGGCCGTGCTCCGGACTACGACGACTGGACAACTCCGGGCGACAATGGCCTCGAAGGATTAAATGGAGATATTATTCTTTGGAATCCGGTATTGGAAATTGCTTTCGAAATTTCGTCGATGGGCATCCGTGTGGATAAAGAAGCTTTGCTTCGTCAGTTGGCACTCGAAGGAAAAGAAGATCGCAAAGAACTTTATTTCCACAAACGACTGCTCGAAGGCTCACTTCCGCTTTCAGTTGGTGGTGGTATTGGACAGTCACGTTTGTGTATGTTCTTCCTGCGTAAAGCTCATATTGGTGAAATTCAGGCAAGTATATGGCCAGAAGATATGCGCGAAGAATGTCGTAAACTCGACATCCACCTGATTTAATTTTCTCAACAGACTATTTTTAGTGGTTTGAAATATTGAAAGATATATTTTAAACACAATAGAACACATAGTAATTATTGTAGATAAAAGACTTAGTTCGCATAGTAAACGTATCTGATGATACGTTTTACAGCGCTGAAATTATCCCGTTTTTCGGGATAATTCTATGTGTCCTTAGTCTTTTCTTTTGTTTGCAAAACTACTGTGTACTATGCGGTGAAAACATATCAATAATAATTATCGATTACTTATTTGATAGAAAACCATAGTTTTCAATTGTCATTTTTGTAAAAAGAGACTTCCAAAAAACCATTGGAAGTCTTTTTTTTTGTTATTTTTGCACTCAAAGCTGTTTTAAAAAAAAAACAGAATTTTGTAAGTTGCTGACATGGTTTGTTTCAGAGCTTGCGTACAACCATTATAATCTCAAATGTAAATAAATGAAACGAATAATTTCTCCCTCGATATTAGCGGCTGACTTTGGAAATCTTCAGTCGATGTGCGAAATGATAAACCGTAGCGAAGCTGAATGGTTGCACATCGATGTGATGGATGGCGTGTTTGTGCCTAATATCTCATTTGGTTTCCCTGTGATTGAAGCAGTTAAGAAGCATTGTAATAAGCTTTTGGATGTGCATATTATGATAGTAAATCCCGAAAAATACGTTCAACGGTTTGCAAGAGCAGGAGCAGAGATGCTTACTTTTCATTACGAAGCCACCGAAAGTCCACTTGAAGTAATTGAAATGATTCGTGCCGAAGGTATAAAAGTGGGGATTACCATAAATCCCGATGTACCTGTGAGTGAGCTCGAACTATTTATCGACAAAGTGGATATGGTGCTGCTGATGACGGTTTTTGCCGGTTATGGCGGACAGAAGTTTATCGAAGATAGTTACGGGCGTATCGATGCCCTGAAAGAAATGGTGGACAGATTAAATCCCGACTGTCTGATTGAAGTGGATGGCGGTGTAAATGCCGAAAATGCTCCGAAACTTTTTGCGCGGGGCGTGAATGTATTGGTAGCCGGAAGTACTGTTTTCAATGCACC
>JAGPIU010000211.1 GCA_018054805.1 Paludibacter sp.
CAGGCACATATCAATCATTCAAAATGTATCAATTGTGGCATTTGTAAAGAAGCCTGTATGTATCATTCCATTGTATACATTCCGGTTCCTTGCGAAGAAGTTTGTCCGGTAAAAGCCATTACAAAAGACGAGAACGGTATTGAGCATATCGATGAATCAAAATGCATCTACTGCGGAAAATGTATCAATGCATGTCCTTTTGGTTCAATTTATGAAATTTCGCAGGTATTTGATATTCTTTCAGCCATAAAACGTGGCGAACAATTGGTTGCAATTATGGCTCCTTCCATTATGTCGCAATTCAATAATTCGCTCAGCGAAATATCTGAAGCCATTGAGAAAATAGGATTTGTGGAGGCAATGGAAGTGGCGCAGGGAGCTATGGAAACCACCCGCCGCGAAGGAGCTGAACTTCAGGAAAAACTTGAAGCAGGTCAGCAATTTATGACTACTTCGTGCTGCCCTTCGTACATCGAACTGGTAAACAAGCACATGCCCGAAATGAAACCATTTGTGTCGCACACAGGCTCGCCCATGTATTACACAATTGAAATGGCAAAAGCAAAATATCCTGAAGCAAAAATTGTGTTTATCGGCCCATGTGTTGGAAAGCGAAAGGAAGTAATGGATCATCCCGATATTGATTATATTCTTACTTTTGAAGAAATTGACACTCTGTTTACAGGTCTGGATATTGAATTGCAGGCAACTGACAAACAAAGAATGGCAGCACCTCTTGACGGACGTGGATTTGCCCGGGCAGGAGGCGTTATTTCGGCGGTGCAAAATATGTACCCTCAGCTGGGCATAAAGCCAATTCAGGTTTCGAATCTGAACAAGAAAAATATAGGTTTGCTCAGGGCATTCACAAAAGGGAAAGCGCCCGGGAATTTTGTGGAAGTAATGGCATGCGAAGGAGGTTGCATTTCGGGTCCGTGTGGAAAAATTGATTATTCGCAAGCCCAAAAAATCTTTAAAAAAGCAATGGAAACCATATAATTCCATACAGATATATTACTTTTGCGCGCGTCGGATTCAGTTTATTCCGATGCGCGTTTTATTTTCAACACACATATCAGGTGAGAAATTTATATACAATTATAGGCATAATATCGCTTTCGCTGGGCATAATAGGAGTTTTCCTGCCATTGTTACCCACCACACCATTTGTACTTTTATCTGGTTATCTGTTTGCACGTGGTTCGAAAAGAATGAACAGCTGGATTCGCAACCATCGAATTTTTGGTGAAATAATACGCAATTATCAGGAGGATAAGAGCATTCCGCTACATGCAAAAATTTACGCCATTTCGCTACTGTGGCTATCAATCTCTTACGCCACTTTTTTTGTAGCCACCGGAAAATTATGGCTACAAATACTACTTCTATCTATCGCCACAGGTGTTAGCATTCATATTCTGAGCTATAAAACCAAAAAAAAATAAATCAGTTCTGATTTATTTTTTTTGAGCCTTTCGAAACCAGGTCTTTCAGAGAACATTCGCATTCGCACTGAACAGATTCGAGCAAGCCGCTGCGTTTCAACAGATCGAACTCTGTCTTAAAGTTATCGGTAAATATTCCCGCATCCAGGTTTTCTTCTATCTGATTTACTGTCCACCACTTGGCATGATCGATCAGGGACTTATTATAATCCTGTAAATCAGTGTAACATGCTACAAACAGAAAAGCATAGTGATATTCGAAATCGGTTTCGTGCACATAATTCGACAGGAATAGTGGCTTAATCGTTTTCAGGCGGAAACGTTCTTCAGCAGTACGGTGAATGCATTGTTCAAGCGTTTCGCTCACCTTTATGTGATTCGAAATTGCAGTATCCCACATACCCGGAAACACCAGATCTGCCTGGCTTCGTTTCTGCAAATAAACCCTGTTGTTATCAATAAGCATCACCCTGATAATGGGATGCATATACTTTATGTGCGAATTCAGACTTGTCTGATGCTGTATTGATCCAATGGTTTTTCCCTGTTCGTTTACAATTGGCCACCACTCTTCTTTCAGCAGACGCACTCGTACAATGGTAACCCTTATCATTTGGTAAAACAATACAAATAAAAGCACCGACACATACACTGCATAAATGAAATTGAGGATATTAGGAAGGTTGGGTACTTTCAGAATCAGCAAAATACTATAAATGTGTGTAAACAGGAAAATAATAATAGCCAACACCCAGATCATCCTGAACATTTCGTTGAGATTGTTGACCATCGAGAGCATTTTCTTGTTTCTGCTGTTTATAAAAGATGATATTTTAGTACGAAAAAACAGCGAAAATGCAAATACAAGCAGCAAAATAAATTCCACCCGCACCGGTCGAAAGTCCGGGGCAGATGGATTATCAGGTAATACAGTAGCAAGCAGGGCTACTGTAAGATAAATAGCGGTAGAAAACAGAAACCATTCGAGAATTCTGCGATAAACGAAGTACACATACACAGCCAGTAAAAAAGTGACCGGTAGCGATGCCAGCCAGGCTGTATGCAATCCCAATAAATCATCCACTATCATAAACACAATGACAGGCAGAAAATGTAATACGGGATTAAAAAACGATTCGTTAATTTGCTTTTTTAAGTTCTTCATTAATGTAAAGAAAATCACCAATTATAAACACAGCGTACTCAATAATACGATTTGACCAAGTAATTACAAATAAATTTTTCATAATTTATATTACTCTTGTAACAACAAAGTCTGTGTTTAGTTTGAATTTCTATACAAAAATCCCACAACTTAAACTAAAAAGCCATCATTCGACTTACATATTTTCCGATAATATCAAACTCGATATTAACCGTTGTTCCGGCTTTAATCTGATGAAAGTTTGTAAACTCATAAGTATAAGGAATAATGGCCACCTGAAAGCTGTTGTCGGTAGGATTGCAAACAGTAAGACTCACGCCATTCACTGTAACCGAGCCTTTATCCACTGTCATATAACCGCGACG
>JAGPIU010000212.1 GCA_018054805.1 Paludibacter sp.
GGTTGTAAACTTACACCCACACGAAATTTATTTTCAAGTTCATCGGTAAGCAAATAAGTGCGTTTAAAATGTGTGTCGCCATTATAAACGCCATCGTAAAATCCATCCACACCGAGTCCCAACCGCAAATGATTTCCTGTTTGATAATTCACATTCAACACCACCGAGCCCGTAGGAAACATTTTATCGTCGCGATAATAAAGTTCGCGAGCACCACCTGCCAGTACCAGTTCCACACCCCACTTTTTATCAAGTGAAGGAATATCCCTTCGTTTAGGCACAAAACTGCGCGAAAATTCAGGTTTATAAATCACGCCCAGCGAAGTATTCAGCATATTGATACCAGAATTGGGCTGATAAAAACTTCCGTTCGAGGCATGATTCCACTGAAAACCTGCCATGGCCGAAAACCCATCGCCAAGTTTATATTCAAGGCTGCCACCTCCGGCAAAATACACATTTACAATGGAGCCAATGGCGGCATTTCCGGTATTCAGGTCGTTCAGATGAGTGGCCGTATTATTAAACGTTTTATTCAAAAAACTCATACCTGCGCCACCTTTCAGATTTACGCGAAGATTTCGTCCATCGTAAAGTCTGAAATTCAGATAAGGATACACAGCAGCCAGCTGACCAAGCATTTCCGGATTGCCCAAATCGAGGCCTACCACGCCCAACCCAATGGCCGGAAAAGCAAAGTACTGTTGCCAGTTCTGCTCACCCATGGTCTGCCATTCGAAAGCTATTTCAGCACCCATCACCGGACCTTTTACAAGTCTTTCGAGATGACGGGTGTGCTGCATTATGTTTCCAAACAGATATTCAGCCTTCACACTATAATTTTTAGCGGTTTGCGCTGATATGTCCGTCAACAAAAACATTATCAAACAACTGACAGCCCATTTTTTCATATTATCGCTTTTTATCGTTATTTTTTTTAATTACCTTTGACAGCGCAAAGATAAATAAAAATGATTTCACAAATCATACTCAAAACTCATAACTCAATACTAATTACTCAACACTCATATAATAAAGAAGATGTTATCCATATATTACAAAGAACTTCGCAGTTTTTTCAGCAATGCTACCGGGTATATTGTCATTAGCATTTTTCTGATACTTACAGGGTTGTTTCTGTGGGTAATCCCGGGACAATTCAACATTCCGGACTCAGGCTATGCCAATGTGGACGGGCTTTTTTATATAGCTCCCTGGCTTTTTCTTTTTCTGTGCCCTGCAGTAAGTATGCGTCTTTTTGCCGAAGAAAAACAGACAGGAACCTGGGAACTTCTGGTGAGCAAGCCCATAAGTAAATGGAATATTGTGGCCGGGAAATATCTGGCTGGCTGGACACTGGTATTGCTTTCGTTACTGCCAACTTTGTTGTATTATTTCAGTGTGTATTACATGGCCGAACCACTTGGAAATGTGGATTCCGGTGCATTCTGGGGCTCGTTTCTCGGACTGGTATTTTTATCGGCAGTATATGTGGCTATTGGCACTTTTGCCTCTTCTCTTTCTTCAAATCAGATTGTAGCTTTTGTAGTTTCAGTGGTGATTTCGTTTTTTATGCTCTATGGCTTCGACCTGATAGCTGCATTTTTTAAATCGGGAAGCACCATACAAACTATCGAAGCATTGGGTATCAACGGCCATTATAAATCTATCAGTCGTGGCGTGATTGACTCACGCGACATTGCGTATTTTCTACTTGTTTCTCTGATTTTTTTATTCTTTACAAAAATAAGAATCAGTAAATAACTCAACAACCAGAAAAACAAAAGCACCAATTCAATTATAATGATTTTTTTTAAAGAGGGTGTATTAAAAGAGTTTTATGAACGCAAATTTTCACAAATACTATTGATTCATAAATCATTGAAATATAATTATTTGTGATTTGCTTTTATTCGCGTAATTTGCGTTCTACTTGCTTTTAATACAGCCACTTTTTGTTTTTAATGCGTTTTCTGAAACTTAGCAATCATATCGGGCGCTACTTTAAACATAAATTCTTTGGCAGCTTCGTATTCGTTTGGAATTTCTCCATCGAGAATAGCGTCTTTAATCCGCATTTTTATATCGCCTACAATGGCACAGGCCGGCAAATTAAAAATTTGCATAATTTCGAGTCCGCTTACCGGAGGCTGAAAGTTTCTGACACGGTCTTTTTCCTCAATTTCCTTCAGTTTACGCCTTACCAACTGAAAATTCGATTTGAAGCGCTTCACTTTCTCGGGATTTTTCGAAGTAATATCGGCCTCGCACAAAGTCATCAAATCCTCAATATCGTCGCCTGCATCAAAAAGCAAACGGCGCACAGCCGAGTCGGTTATTTCATCTTCGCTAAGCACAATCGGTCGCATATGCAACGAAACCATTTTCTGCACATACTTCATTTTCTCGTTGGTGGGCAGTTTCATTTTCCTGAAAATTTCGGGAATCATTTTTTCACCCACAAAGTTATGATTATGAAAAGTCCAGCCCAGGCGCGCATCGAAGCGTTTGGTGCGGGGTTTACCTATATCGTGCAAAAGCGCCGACCAGCGAAGCCAAAGATTATCGGTAGTCTGACAAATGCCATCGAGCACGGCCAGCGTGTGATAAAAGTTATCCTTATGCCCTACTCCATCCTTAGTTTCAGCGCCTTTCAGAGCCAGAAGTTCAGGAAAAATAAGCTCGAGCAAACCGGTTTTTTCGAGCAAAATAAATCCTACCGAAGGTTTACGCGAAAGCATAATTTTATTCAGTTCGTCGGCAATACGTTCCTTCGAAATTATCGATATGCGTTCTTTATTTCGTGCGATGGCATCGAATGTACTGCTTTCGAGAAAAAAGCCGAGCTGAGCCGAAAAACGAATGCCACGCATCATGCGCAAAGGGTCGTCGGAAAAGGTAATATCGGGATTGAGAGGCGTACGAATCACAAAATTCTGCAAATCGGTAAGGCCGCCAAACGGATCCACAAG
>JAGPIU010000213.1 GCA_018054805.1 Paludibacter sp.
GCTGTGGTTTATGCAAAAGGAAAACGCCATGCCGAAAAATTCCTGCATGGCGAGTCCTATAATTAATTGTTTGATAGTTTTTAGTCCACAACTGTAACCCAACCGTGTGTATCGGGTTCGTCGCCGTACTGAATGCCTCTGAGTTTATGATAAAGCTTATCGCAAACAGGTCCGGGTTTACCATCTTTTGCAAAAACATAGCTTTCTTTGGTATCGAAATCGTCGATGCGTTCAATCGGACTGATTACGGCTGCGGTTCCACAAGCTCCGGCTTCTTCAAAAGTCGAAAGTTCTTCTACAGGTACATGACGCTGCTCTACTTTCAAACCCATTTCCTGTGCCAATACCATCAAACTTTTATTGGTAATGGAAGGTAGAATTGAACTCGATGCGGGCGTCACATAAGTGTTGTTCTTAATCCCGAAGAAGTTGGCAGCGCCACATTCGTCGATATATTTTTTTTCTCTGGCATCCAGGTAAAATACATTTGAATAGCCCAGTTCGTGTGCATGTTGTCCGGCAACCAAACTGGCAGCATAGTTTCCACCTACTTTATATTTTCCCATGCCCAATGGCGCCGAACGATCGTATTGACGCATAATCACAAAAGGTGTAGTTTGGAAACCGCCTTTGAAATACGGGCCTACGGGAGTTACAAATACGATAAACATATACTCATCGGCTGGCTTTACACCTACCTGAGGACCTGTTCCAAACAAAATGGGGCGAATATATAATGCTGCGCCCGATTCGTAAGGCGGCACAAAGCGTTCGTTCATTTTTACAGCTTTCAGCACAGCCTCCTGAAATTTCTCAACCGGCAGTTTGGCCATCAAAGTGCCTTCGCACGAGTCCTGCATACGTCGTGCATTTTCGTCCATACGGAAAATACGGACTTTGCCATCTTTGCCACGAAAAGCTTTCAGACCTTCAAAGGCTTCCTGTCCGTAATGCAGAGCGGTAGCCGCAATGTGAATGTTCAGATATTCAGTGTCGTGTACTTCCAGTTCGCCCCAGCTGCCATTGCTGTAATGACAGCGAATGTTGAAGTCGGCTTTCATGTATCCAAAGCCTAAATGTCCCCAGTCTATTTGTTCCATATTCGTAGGATTATATTGTTGTATGTCGTTAGTTCTTTATTTGTGAGCAATAACAAGCTGACTTTCGTTTCCCATGTTAAAAAGCAGGTCGGCAATGCTCAGATTGGGGATAAAACCAAACTTCGCAGCAAATACCTGATAATAGCGTTTCAAAGGGAGCGAAGCTGCTTTTTTGGGGTGAATAATTTCTCTCAAATCAAGTGTGTTTTCGTCCGTTTGTGGGTCGTAAGCTTCAGTCAGCGTTATTTTCGTTTCAATATCGAGCAGTTCAAGTGTTTTGTGAAGCAACTCCATATTAAAGTCCCACAAAAATAGCCATTTTTTTTCGAAAAACGGTCTGAAATCATCGGCATAATACTCGAAAAACGGACTCGAATTGTAGGCTGCCTCTATCGAGCGCCAGTGCAGCGTTTGCCAGTCGCTGTGTTCCGAAATCCTGATGTCGCGAATAAGTGTGTGATTTCGTTTCTCCACCGGAATGCTCAAGTCCATTACGCCATTGGCACTTACAATGCGGCTTCGGGTGCGATAACTTTGCTTCTGATAATATTCGTGTTGTTCGATGCATACTTTCTCTGCACTTTTAATGTGTTGATAGTATTCTATCGGCGCAAAATATGCTGTTGATAAACACACAGTTCCCCTCTCCAACGGGAGAGGGGTAAGGGGTGAGTTATTATTTTGAAGCATCTTTAAAGAAACGATTGAAACGGATTTTACCACTGAACCAACCTTTGTCTTTGTTGAGCGATAACCAAACCAATACCGGACGGCCAACCACGTGATCCTCTGGCACAAATCCCCAGTAGCGTGAGTCAGCGGAATTGTGACGGTTGTCGCCCATCATCCAGTAATAATCCATTTTAAACTGATAAGTGGTGGTTTCCTGTCCGTTGATATAGTATTTTCCGTTTTTCACTTCCAGAGTATTTCCTTCGTAAGTACGGATAATGCGTTCATACATTGGCAAATTGTATTCGTTTAATATCAGTTTTGCTCCTTTCTTAGGGATGTAGATAGGCCCGTAATTGTCGCGCGTCCAGCCATATTTATTTCCCAATGGAAATACTCCATGCGTATCATAGCTATCTTCCACTTTCATTGAAATTACTCCGGCTGTATTCTTCAGTGTGTTGTAAGCTTCCTGTGTCAAAGGCAAATGATAGAGCGGATAATTCGGGTCAAATCCAAGATTTTTAATGCCATCGCCATACTGGGTGTTGTCGTACCACGCACGATCTTCCATGCTGATATTCAGTTTGTCGAGCACTTTTGTAAGCACAGTACCATCGGTTTGTACAAAGTAATTCAACTGCAATCCTGGGATATCTTCCTGCTTTTTGCCATTGATATACATTTGATTGTTTTTAATTTCAATTCTATCGCCCGGAATGCCGACACAACGTTTTACATAATTTTCGCGTCGGTCAACCGGACGGAAAATAATGTCGCCATATTCTCGGTTTTTGGCCTGAACAATTTTACGACCTTCGGCCATAATGTCTTCAATGGCAGGCTCAGCATTCGGATTTGCATATCTTAAAGCCATATAGCCTTCACTGTAACAGCTCGAATAATAGTCCGGATTTTGTTTGTTTACCGCCACAGTATCGCCTGTAGGGAAGTTGAAAACAACAATGTCGTTGCGTTCAATGGTGTCGAAACCTTTCAGTCGTTTGTATTCCCACTGTGGTTTTTCGATATACGATTTTGTGTTGATAACAGGGAATGTGTGCTGTACCAACGGAAACGAAAGCGGAGTGTTTGGTACTCGCGGTCCGTAGCTGGCTTTGCTTACAAACAGGAAATCGCCTACAAGCAGGGTTTTTTCGAGCGATGATGTCGGAATCTGATAATTCTGAAACAGGTAT
>JAGPIU010000214.1 GCA_018054805.1 Paludibacter sp.
CAACGCCGGAACCATTGTGGAGCACGAAACCATCGAAGAGGTGAACGAGCGCTTTATCAATTATCTGATAAATGTAGCCAGTGGTGAATTAGTGAACAACGAAAAGAAAAATTACCGCGAAATAGCTATTTTCAAAACAGGAGTTACTTTATAAACAGAAATAAATATTTAAAAACGGGCTTCTCCTGCGGGAAAAGTCCGTTTTTGTTCTATATTTGCAAATAGTCAGGCTATTACATATTCAGACTTTTTACTTTAATACTATCGTTAAAACGACGCACACTGATGAGGAAATTATTTTTGGTTTTAATGGTTTTGTGGCTTACATTTTCGGCCACATTCGCGCAGGAAAATGTAACTTTTCAGCATTACTCAGTTGAAAATGGCTTGTCGCAAAATACCGTAATGGCCATTATGCAGGATCGCAAAGGCTTTATGTGGTTTGGAACCTGGGACGGATTAAACAAATTCGATGGTTACGAATTTACCATTTACAAGTCGCACGCCGGCGATCACAGCAACATTGCCACCAACCGCATCGATTATATTCACGAGGATAAGTTTGGATATATATGGTTTCAGACTTACGATGGAAAAATTCATCGTTTCGACACAGGAACCGAGCAGTTCTATAGTTTGCCATATTCAACTAACCGTTTCACTTACAGTGTGGAGCGAGATAAGCGTTTTATTGAAACTTCCAATGGTGAACTTTGGATTGCAACCAACGACATAGGCGCTGTGCGTGTGATTACTAATCCCAAAGATGGAAAAATTAGCACTTATGAGTATTCCACTATTTCCGAAAATAAAATTCAAAGCAATTACGTGAATTTTGTGTACGAGGATACTCAGAAAAATATATGGCTCGGCACAAAGTCGGGTTTATATACTGTAAATTCTTCTAATAATCAGATTAAAAGCTATTTTCCAAATAATGAGGCTGAAGGTTTGAATAACTTCACAGCTGTGCACGAAACTGCTGATCGTGTATGGTTTGGTGACCACAACGGAGTGTTATGGAGTTTCTCGGTAAAAGCGAATACTTTTGAGAAAATCAGACTCAACGAAGGTTCAGCTATCACTGATATTGATTGTATAAGCTCCTCGCATTTAGTGATAAGTACTTCTAAAGCAGGATTTTTTGTGTACGATGTAAGACGCAAACAGCTAAATCAATTTGACAAAACGAGGACGAATCGTGTTGCCAGCAATCAGTTTTTTTCGGTGCACGTGGATAGCAAAGGCATTGCCTGGCTTGAGTCTGACTTGTCGGGTGTGATTCGTTATCGGTTGAGCGATAACAGTATAAAGCATTTTCGCCCCAAAACCGATGCCGTAAGCCGTGTGTCGGTACTTCCGAATTTTATTGTGTATGAGGATGTAAAGAACCGCTTGTGGATTAATCCGCAGGGTGGGGGACTTTCGCGCTACAATCGCAAGACCGACGAACTGGAGTATTTTTACAATGAACCGGGCGTAAACGGTAATCGCTTTTCGAATATTATTCACTCAGTATATTCCGACAATAAGGGAAATCTCTGGATGTGTACTTACAATAAAGGGCTCGAAAAGGTGAGTTTTTACACACCACAATTCCGTTTGGGTAGACCTAATCGTGAATTAAATACGCTTACTTCCAACGAAATACGTGCAATGCAACAACTCTCGAACGGGAATATTGTAATTGCAACCAAAGATGGAACCATTCGTTTTTTCGACAATAAATATAACAGTCTGGGTGTTTTGTCTGAAAATGGAAAAATGAATTCCGGTGCCAGAATCAGCGATTTGGCCTATTGTATTTTCGAAGATAACAGGAAAAATATTTGGATTGGAACTAAAGGTGGCGGACTTCTCAGGCTGATTCCCGATGGAGCGAATCTTTTAAATCCACAGTACAAAATTCAACGGTTTGTAAATAATCCGCTCGATAACAATAGTTTATCGAACGATAATATTTATAGTATTATTCAGGATAAATCGGGAAGAATTCTGATCGGAACTTTCGGTGGTGGACTCAATGTGGTTGCCGAATCGACCGGTAACGTAAGTTTCCTGAATTACAAAAACAAGCTTTCCACTTATCCTATCAATACCTGTTCGAAGGTGAGACATTTATTGATTGATAATGAAAATACACTTTGGGTGGGCACTGCAAATGGTTTGCTTCAAATCGACCATTTTATGACTCCCAAAATGAAGGAGTTTTACATTGAAAAGTTGCCAAATGTGGCTAATAGTCTGAGCAACAACGATGTTCATTATCTTCATTTAGATAAGAAAAAACAACTTTGGATTGGAACTTTCGGAGGTGGTTTGAATAAACTTGAATCGAAAGCATCGGCTAAGAATACAGCAAAATTCTCGAATTTCTCGACCCGTAACGGCTTGTCGAACGATATTGTATTGAGTATTCAGGAAGATAAATATGGAAATTTGTGGTTAAGTTCCGAAAACAGCATTTCGCGTTTCGATCCTGAAAAGCAATTTTTTCAGAATTACGATATGTTTAATGGTATCGAAAATGCACATTTTTCCGAAGCTGCCAGCTTGCTGACACGCTCGGGCGAAGTGCTTTTTGGAAGCAACAAAGGTTATTATATTTTCAATCCTTCGAATATAAAACAAAGCATTGAAGTGCCTCCGGTGGAGTTTACGCGTTTTCAATTGTTCAACAACAATGTGGAAATCGGACAGAAAAATTCTCCGCTTGTCAGAAGTATCGGCGCTTCCGAGGTGATTGAACTGACGCATAAACAGTCGGTTTTCAGTATCGAATATGTGGCGCTCGATTATTCTAATCCTGAGAAAATTCAGTATGCTTTTATGCTCGAGAATTTCGAAAAGGACTGGAACTACGTGCATCATCAGCGTAAAGCCACCTATACCAATCTTCCGAAGGGAACTTATTATTTTAAAGTTAAATCAACTAATAATGAGGGCGTTTGGGTTGAAAATGAAAAGG
>JAGPIU010000020.1 GCA_018054805.1 Paludibacter sp.
TAATTGCGGGACAAAGGTAAGTAAACTATCTATAAAAACGAAACGGAATGAAAATGTTCATCCCGTTTCGAAATATTATTTATGTAAGTAATAATCTTAGAAGAAATTCAGACGATTATCTTCAATTTCAGCATTGTCGCGAATATCCTGAAGAATCATGTAAGGCAGCGAATATGCAAAATTCATATTCAGTTGCATTACCTGTGCTTTTGCATTGAAAGGATTCTGATTCACCTGTGGATTTACAGGAAGAAGTACATAAACCCCTGCATTTCCTTTTAACGGAGCCGACAATTTGTTGGCAGGTAAAACAGATACTTTTCCAATAAGTGCAGGTTCGAAGCCAGCCACACCAAACTGATTGTTTGCAAAATTCACGGCGTTAGCTACTTTCACGTCGGTTGATAATGCCTGAGCAAGCGCTTCGAGTGAAGGTGTTTTCTTTAGCTGTTCAGTCAGATTTTTAATCATGATATCAGCTTTTTTCTCACGAATGAGTTCAGCTTTGATCTGATCAGAAACTTTTTCGAGTGAACGGTATCCTTTGGCATTTACTTCGGTAGTAGTGGCAACCACAAACTGATTGTTGCAATCGAATACATCCGACACATCACCTTTGTCGCTTTCGAAAGCCCAGCGAATCACCTGACGTGACTGAGGAATATCGGCAATACGTTCAGTTGATTCGAATAATTCAGAAGCTGTACGTACAGACACTCCTTTTTCCTGAGCTTTTGAAGCAAACTCGGTACTTTTCAGTTCGGCTGCAAATTGTTTTGCTTCGTTGTAGATACGACCATACGAACGGCTGCTTGGAATCACTTTACGTTCGAGAATTGCCAGTTTTACTTTAGCACGTGCGGGTGTTTTTTCCATTACCTGCATAATTTGAACGCCCTGTGCATTTTTAACGGTAAATACCTGATTAGGAACTGCTGCAAAAGCTTTGTCGGTAATTTCCTTGTCCATTCCCTGCATACCTTCCATAATCCAGCCAATTTCGCCGCCATTGGCAGCAGTCTGTGGCACAGCTGAGTATTTTTTAGCCAGATCGGCAAACACAGCACCACCATTGATTGCACCTATAATACTGTCGGCTTTAGCTTCGTCGGCAGTTGTGAGATAAATATGACGCAGTTTTACAGAGTCAGATTTCATAATTCCTGATTCCATGATACGAGCCATAGTGTGTGTATTGTTTTCGAACAATGGTCCGAACACATCACCAGTTTTACCTGTAAATGCAAAATCGCGAAGATTAAGCGGAAGGCTGTTGTATGAATAGTTGCGACCATCGTACATTACATCCGAGTTTGAGTTCACCAAACCAACCACATCTTCGGTAGTTTTAAACTCTTCGCTGATTTTGTTCATCCATTCCTGAGCTTCAACTGAGTCTTCCTTGAGTGGACGAATTTCGAAAGCCACATAATTTAAAGTACGGTTGGCTTCCTGTTTGTACAATTCCTTATTCTTATTGTAACGATCTTTGATTTCATTTTTCGAAACAGAAACAGTAGAATCCGAAATGGCAAAATATGGCTGAACCACATAATTTACATCAGTAGTCACTTTCGAGGCTTCGTAGCTTGTTTTGGCTTCGAGGCTGTTGGCAGTTACTGCTTTTCCGATTAGCGCATTGTATTTATCCTGTAAAACGGCCATTTTTACATTGCGCTCCCAAAACAACCAGTAGCTTTTGGCCTGAGCAATCTGCTGACGCATTTCTTCGTTTTCAGGAGTTACATCGAGGCTATTCAGAAATTGCACCAGCATAGGACGACTGAACTGACCGTTTTCGCCCGCAAATGTACGACGCTGCATAATAAGCGGGTGTGTTTTGTTACCAATCACGTACTCTGACAATTCTTCTTTGCTCACTGCCAAACCAAGTTTTTCGGCTTCAGCAAACAAAAGTTTCTCAGTCACTAAATTTTCCCAAACCGAGGCACGCAATTGCGCCATCACATCTTCGCTTAAATCGGTTTGTCCGGTTTCGATTTTATAAACTTCAACCATCTGGTCGATAGCGGCCTGATAATCGTTTATGTTTACATCTTCACCTACAATTTCGGCCACCGTTTCGCGCGATTTATTGAAATAAGTAGAGCCCTGAGTTAAGAAGTCGCCAATAATAAAGGCGAATAATGCAAATCCCACCACCACTAAGAGCAGGACACCTTTGCTTCTGATTTTTCCTAAAATTGCCATTTTTTTTAAATGAAAGTTTTATTTTTTAGATTATATTTCTGTTTTTGATTTGAGGGCACGAATATACAAAAAAATACGCACATGAAGGCAGCATTTCTTTATTTTCTTAATCGCTTAAAAACAAGTAATTAAATTACAGGAATTTACAATTCCCCGTATTTGAGACTCAAGCCCGTATCTGCTCTCAAAACCGGCACTGACGACACATTGACATTACTCATTGTCAGCCGGTTGGTAATTTCTCGTCATCTATCTTTATATCTCTGATCATCAACTGAATGGTTACATTTCCATTGAAATAATTTTCATCAATAGTGTAACATATATCCAGAGGGTTCAGTGCTTTGAGATGGTCGTTGTATTCGAACATGCGAAAAGCAATACCATTCATTACATTTTCGCAGCTCGAATCGATCAGTTCAAGCTTCAAATGCTCCTGCTCCTTGCCCACCAAACGACTTGTGCCGTAATCGAATACCTTTTTAGATGCAAATACCGGTTTCATATTGCCCGGACCAAAAGGACCGAACTGCTTCAGCACGCGGAAAAACTTGGGAGTAATATCTTTAAACTGAAGCACAGCATCGATATCAATCTGCGGATATGTTTGTTCTTCCAGAATATTTTCAGAAACAAACTTCTCGAAACGCTCAGTAAATTGCGGAATGTTTTCTTCCTTCATCGACAGTCCGGCTGCATACATATGCCCGCCAAAATTCTCGAGCAAATCGCGACACGAATCAATAGCCTTATAAATGTCGAAGCCGGGCACCGATCGCGCCGATCCCGAAGCCAGCCCATTCGAGTTTGTCAGCACAATCGATGGCTTATAATACTCTTCAGAAAGCCGCGAAGCCACAATTCCGATCACACCTTTGTGCCAGTCGGGTTTATGAACCACTATCGAACGTCGGGAGGCATAGCGCACATCGGAAGCAATCAGCTGAATAGCCTCATCAGTGATATTTTTATCAAGATCCTTGCGGTCGTTGTTATATTCGTTGATTGTTCCGCTTTTCTGTCGCGCAAAAGCAGGATTACTCGACACCAGCAGCTCCACAGCTTCCGAAGCCAGTTTCATACGCCCTGAGGCATTGATGCGTGGTCCGATTTTAAACACAATATCGCTTATGGTAATCTCTTTGTCGCCAAGTCCGCAAATATCAAGGATACTTTTTAGTCCCACGCTCGGGTGACTGTTGATTTGTTTTAGTCCGTAAAAAGCAAGGATACGATTTTCACCCGTAATAGGCACAATATCAGAAGCAATGCTCAACGCCATCAAATCGAGCAGCGGCGTGAGCTGACTGAGATCGATATTGTTGATTTGTGAAAAAGCCTGCATAAACTTAAACCCTACGCCACAACCCGAAAGATGTTTATACGGATAATTGCAATCGTCGCGTTTGGGGTCGAGCACGGCCACTGCGGGCGGCAGCACTTCGTCGGGTGTATGGTGATCGCAAATCACAAAATCCACTCCGAGCGAGGTGGCATATTTCACTTTTTCAACTGCTTTGATACCGCAGTCGAGCGCAATCACAAGTTTAAAATCGTTGGCAGCAGCATAGTCGATTCCCTGAATTGAAATGCCGTAACCTTCGTTGTAACGGTCGGGAATGTAAAAGCCCACATTGCTGTAAAACTGTTTGAGAAATTTGTACACCAGCGATACTGAAGTAGTTCCATCCACATCGTAATCGCCATAAATCAATATTTTCTCATTGCGGCGCATGGCAGCCGAGAGTCGCTCTACAGCCTTATCCATGTCGGCCATCAGAAAGGGATCGTGCAAATCAGACAAGTCGGGACGAAAAAATTTTCGTGCATCCTCGTAAGTAAAAATATCGCGTTGTACGAGCAATTGTGCCAATACAGGGCTGATACTTAATTCTTCGGCTAACTTGTTTTGTATTTCAATCTCATTTTCTGAAAGTTGTCGGTAAACCCATCTATTTATCATTATGTATTCTTTTTTTTCCGGCCATAAAAAACAAAAAAGCTGTCATCTCCTCATTTAAACACACACGGGCTTTCTGTTTTTTCAAAATAACTCATCCACACATTTCATCAAACACTTATTGTACAAAACCGTTTTCACACATCATCCTTCACCAAATTCATTACGGACTGTACTCAACTCGCCTCAAAGGCTTTTTAAATCTGTTTTTTTCGAACACGTAAAAGTAAAAAAACTTTTTAATTCAGACAAATACTTTTCGGATACTGCTACCCGGTTTAGTACCCAAAAAAGGGATATTTCTCAGCAACACACAATCAAACAGGGGCTGCAACTATTTGTAATATTTTTGAAATACCGGCTTTACTGACTATCTTTGCATATCCTGAAAAACAAAGAAGGAAATTAAAAACAAAAAAAACGACCGGCCCTGCAAAATAAATAAACTGCAGCGCCGTTATAAATAAGTCATATCACATCCTGCTGAAAATGAAATCCGAAGAAACCAGATATCAAAAAGAAGATATGGCAGAAGCCATTGTAAGGCTACGCGAAGGAAAAATCGTCAGTTTCAGCGACGAATGCGGTAAATGGCTGGCCTGCGATGCCTGCAACGAAGAAGCCGTTGCGCAACTATCGGCAGGTGCTAATGCGCATGTACTGATCGACCATCCCGGAAAGCTCGGCACCTACGTGAACGAATTGCCCGACACAGCCTGGGACTTAATGGAAATGAGCGAAAAACCTCTGATTATTTATCTGTCCGACATACGAAATCTGGCGAATGCAATAAGTGGAAAACAAACGGAAACCGGTTTCAGAATGGCAACCGACAAGTTTGCCATTGACCTTTGCACCCGCATTCGCAAGCCACTGTTTTTATGTGCTTTTTCCGACATAAGCGGCGAAGTGTATCACACAGAATACAGTTGCAAAACCAAAGCGAAATTAAGCAAAATACGCATCGACAGCCGAAATCGTTTCAGTATTATCGACAAATAAGGATCAATGAACAAAAGGAAATTACTATTCAAATATCTTACATACGACATGCTCACTGCCATGGTTGTATGGGTATTGTTTATGTTTTTCCGAAAAACGGTAAACGATGCGCAGGTATTTGACAATGTAAATATCTTCGTCCCCAATTTCAATTACTTCAGCAGTTTGGTCATTTATCCGTTCACCTGCCTTTTCGTTCATTATCTTTCAGGCTTTTACCTTCAACCTGAAAAAAAGACGCAGGGCAAAATCATCTTCAGCACACTTATTACATCGGCCATCATTTCCATTTCTATCTTCTTCGCATTGATGCTCGACGACATCGTGATTTCTTACCAGTATTATTATTATTCGCTGTTAGTGCTTTTCGGACTGCAATTTCTGATTACCTATGCAGCACGCAGCATTGTATGGATAGAAACCAGAAACAACTATCGCACAAAGCGCTGGAAAATAAATACCATTATTATTGGCACGGGACAAAAAGCGGCAAAAATGGCTGAGGAAATTGAGAAAAACTCAAAGAAAAACCATGTGATTGGCTTTGTAGCTGTGGACAATACTCTGTCAGTCGACAAAGATAAAATACTGGGACACCTGCCGCAACTTGAAAATATTATTCAGGCAAACGAAATTGAAGAGGCAATTATCTCGCTCGACAACGCCGACGAACAAAAGCTATTCAACTACATCAACGCTTTGTACCGCTACAATATCGACATCCGATTTACTCCACGTGTGTACGAAATACTTACCGGCAGTGCACGCATAGGCGCAATGGGCATTAATCCGCTTGTAAACATTACGCAAATCAATATGGCCGATTGGGAAATCAGCGTAAAACGTTTTTTGGATATTGTGGTTTCGGCCATTGCGCTGATACTATTAATTCCTACTTTTATATATTTTGCCATAGCCATAAAACGCGACTCAAAAGGCCCTGTTTTCTACAAGCAGGAACGCATTGGCCGGCATGGCAAACCATTCAATATTATCAAGTTTCGCACAATGCATCAGGGCGCCGAAAACGGAACTCCAAAACTCAGCAGCGCCGACGACGGACGTATCACAAAAATTGGCCGCACACTGCGCAAATACCGTATTGATGAGCTACCACAATTCTGGAACATTCTCGTAGGTGAAATGAGCCTTGTAGGCCCACGCCCCGAACGTAAATATTATATCAATCAGATTATTGAGGAAGCACCTTATTATTGTCTGCTTTACAAAATCCGTCCCGGACTCACCTCCTGGGGACCTATTAAAATCGGATATTCCGACACCATCGAAAAAATGATTGAACGACTCAACTACGACATTATTTATATGGAAAACATGTCGCTACTGAACGACATCAAAATACTGGTGCTCACACTCGAAATTATATTTAAAGGAAAAGGAGTTTAAAGAATTTGACAGTTGATAATGAAGAATTGACAATTAATTTACCATTTTATCATTTACCATTTACTATTTAATAGTATCGGCTATGAAAATCATTTATCTGATCAACCAATTAACTAATCAACTGATAAACGAATCAACCCAAAACCTTAAAAATCTGAAACATTCAAACTCTGAAACCCAATACGCGAACCAACGGTCATCGACCGAAGGGAGATAAACACAAAACACAGAATAAATAATAAATGATATCATTAGACGAAATATTCCCTATAGGGCAAATAAATAAACCTCACGGCGTAAACGGTGAGTTATCGTTCACATTTAGTTCAGATGTATTCGACACCGAAGAAATACCATATCTGATTATGGAAATTGAAGGTATTCCCGTACCTTTTTTCATTGATGAATACCGTTTTAAAACAAACAGCACCGGCCTGATAAAATTTCAGGACATAAGCTCCGAGGAAGCTGCCCGCGAACTGAACGGACTGACCATTTATGTACTGAAGAAATATCTCGACAAAGTAGAAAACGAAGAAATTGAACTCGCTTATTTTGTAGGTTTCACGCTGATTGATGTAAATGCCGGCGAAATCGGTGTTATCTCGGAAGTGGACGAAACTACCGAAAACACCCTTTTTGTAATTCCTAAAGACGACGATGAGCTACTGATTCCTGTGGGCGAAGACTATATCAGCGAAATTGATCACGACAAAAAAATCATCACAGTAAACCTCCCCGATGGTCTGCTCGAATTATAATCCACACCATACGAAACCAGTTTATTATCAGAATTTCAGCACATCCACATCCTATAATTTAAAAGACAATAATTTTAACCGTGCTCTCAAACAAATGTTTGAGCTGAACTGTTTATTGTCGGTTGACGTACATCTGCAAAAGAATTAAACAAAGATGGCGCGTTCACACAAATTCATCCATATAACAACAAAATGACTCATAGCGCGAAAAAAGACAATTTTGCAGAAAGGGCTGCAAGCTGGGACAATCCTTCGAAAATTGACATGACCGACAAGTTTGTGGCCGCAGTACTCAACACCATAAAACCCGAAAAGCATTGGAATGCTCTTGAAATAGGCGCAGGCACAGGACTTGTCGGGTTGCAGTTTTTGTCATTGCTAAACAGTGTGACCTTCGAAGACACTTCGGAAGCCATGCTTGAAGTGCTGAAATCGAAAATGAAAGGCAACGAAAAAGCAACGATAATGCATGGCGAGGTTACCGATATTGAAAATGGCAATTTCGACTTTGTGTTTTCGTGCATGGCTTTTCATCATATCCCCGACCTGCACAGCACACTGGCACATTTATATAAAATTACCAGCCCCGGAGCCATTGTGGCCATAGGCGATATTCGCAGCGAGGATGGTTCATTTCATCATTTCGAACCCATTCCCCACAAAGGTTTCGACACCGATGAGTTATCGGCCATTTTCAGCAAAAACGGATTCGAAACACTTTCTACAACAGATTATAATGTACTGACCCGCGAACGTGTTCCGGGCACCTGGACCGACTACAGTCAATTTTTACTGATCGCACGTCGTTCGGAATAACGCACCGGTTTATTTTCTTTAACACGAAAAACGCATTTGCTTAACCATAATTCACAATCGGGGCTTAAACGAAACAAGACCTGATTCGTCTATCTAATTCGTGAACCGGATCAAAAGTTGATAAGGTATTCCAATTCCGACACAAAAAAGATTGTAAGTTACATTTTTAAATTTATCAAGTTTAATGAAAAAGATTCTCAGCACAATGCTGCTGGCATTATTTGCAGTTTCGGCCTTTGCCCTGCAAACCATCAGAGGTAAAATAGTAGATGCAAATACGCAAACCCCTCTCGACTTTGTAAACATAGCACTCGTTAAATCAAACAGCGAAACACCAACCGCAGGAGTTGTTTCCGACGAAAAAGGCAATTTCCTTTTGCCCAATGTCCCCAACGGCAAGTACACATTAAAAATCAGCTTTATAGGCTACAACCCTATTGAACTGCCTTTGAATGTGACCAACAACGAACTGAACATGGGCGTTATAAAACTTCAGGAGAACAGCAAAGCGCTGAAAGAAGTGGAAGTGGTGGGTCAGGGCACACAAATGCGTTTCGACATCGACAAAAAAGTTTTCTCTGTTGACCAGAATATTGCTGCAGGCGGAGGCTCAGCCAGCGAAGTTTTACAAAACATCCCTTCAGTAGATGTGGATACGGAAGGAAACATTTCGCTTCGCAACAGTTCGAGCGTTGAAGTGTGGATCAACGGAAAACCGTCGGGACTGACTGCCGACAACCGCGCTCAAATTCTGCAACAAATGCCTGCCGAGAGCATTGAGTCCATTGAAGTAATGACCAATCCTTCGGCTCGTTTTAATCCCGAGGGCACTTCTGGTATTATCAATATTGTATTGAAAAAGAACCGCAAAGCAGGATATTACGGAAGTCTATCGGCAGGCGGAATGTGGTCGCAGGGTTCAGCTCCCGGCGGAACACTCGGCGCAAACATAAACTACAGCAGCGGAAAATTCGATGCATATCTGAACATAGGCTATCGCGCAATGAATTTCAACGGAGGCGGCGATGTGATGCGCGAAAACTATTCAGCAAACGACACCACCATTCTGAATCAGGATACCAAAACAAATCGCGGATTCAATGGAATGTTCTCACGTGCAGGAATTGACTATCGCCTGAACGACAAAAACACTCTGAGCTTGTCGGGTTTTGGAATGCTTGGAGGCGGATACTCCGAAACGACTATCAACAACTCGCTGACCGACAACAACCAGAATTTGCTTCGTAAATATAGTCGTGAAAATGTGGGTGATGGTGGACGCAAAAGCTACAACGTAGCCCTTGATCATAAATACGACATCGACAAAAACGGTTCGAACATTATGACCAGCCTTTCGTATTCGTCGCATGCCCGCGACGAAGAAAATACTTACATTCAGAAAGATGTATCCGGCACAAAAACATCCGACATTACCCAAATAATGGAAGGTGGTAATAGTCAGTGGTTATTCAAAATTGACTACACACAGAAATTCGGCGA
>JAGPIU010000215.1 GCA_018054805.1 Paludibacter sp.
GCGTTGCTATATTTTCGGTTTTATTCTGGTCGAACGGAACAGGCTGGTTGATATTAAAATCCATTATATATGTGTTTGCAGGTTCTTAATGTTGATTTTTTTTTAAAGATTTACATGATCGCGTACGGTGTAGGTTTCGCTACGCAGTGATGGGAATGCTTTAATTATTTCGGAGCGCAATTCCTGAGCATCCTTTTGCGAACGAAAATCACCGATACGTACTTTCCAGAAAGGAGCAGAATAGCTTACGTAAATCATATGGTCGGGAAATACTTCGCGAAGCTCTTTTTCAATTTTATATGCCTGACTTTTGGCTGTTCGCTGCGTATTACTCGAAAACACCTGTACACGATAGCCTCCGGTCAAAGTAGTTGAGTTCGACTGAGGATTTAGCATTATGCTCTCAATTTTTTTATCCTGAGTAACAACTGCTACAGCTCCGCTTACCGAATCGGGAGTCGCCAGATTTTCAAATATATTCTTTTTTGTGGAATTACGCTGTTCCTGTGCATTGCTGTACACAACACCTAAAAACAGGATAAATAATACAAGAAATTGTTTCATAGACAGTAATTTTTATATGCAAAGTTACAAAATGTTATGCGGATGAAGCAAGTTTTTGCTCTTTTTGTTGATAATTTGAAATTTATATCTGCAGTCTGATTCACGGATACGCTTTTCACACAAACAACTAAAACACTAACAAACTGATCATTACATTTATAATTCTTATTTTTTTATTTTTCATTTCTAAATGTTTATCTTTGTTATCCAAACCACAAACAAATGACAAACACTCGCAAATCGACGATTATTGTAGCCGGAGGCAAAGGCGAACGCATGCAAACCAACATTCCAAAACAGTTTCTTGAATTAAACGGGAAACCTGTTTTAATGCATACACTGGATACTTTCAGAAACTTCGACCCCGAAATGGAGCTGATTCTCGTTTTGCCGTCCTCGCAAATTGAGTATTGGAACGCACTTTGCAAAAAGCATGCCTTTAGTGCTCCACACAAAATTGCCGAAGGTGGGGCTACACGTTTTCATTCGGTAAAAAATGGTCTTAAAGTAGTTTCGTCACCCGATTACATAGCAATTCACGATGGCGTACGGCCGCTTGTAAGCCACGAAACTATAACCGATTGTTTTGCAGAAGCCGAAATTTCCGGTGCAGCCATTCCTGTAGTTGATGCGGTCGACAGTTTGCGGAAAATTACGGAAAATGGGAATGTTGCAGTTGACCGATCGCTGTATAAAATGGTGCAAACACCACAGGTATTCGAAGCCGGTTTGATACTCGAAGCATACAATCAGGATTTTTCCGATACTTTTACCGACGATGCTTCGGTGGTGGAAGCCTTCGGTCATAAAGTGTCATTGGTAGCAGGCAACAGAGAAAACATTAAGATCACCACGCAAACAGACATGTTGCTGGCCGAAGCAATTTTAAAATCAAAATAAACCGTTCTAATCATTCATTCAACAAATATTTCCGATGGATTTATCGATGCAGGACATAAAGTATCTTCCCGGAGTAGGCCCCAAAAAAGCCACTCTGTTTGCTACCGAGCTTGGCATACGCTCGGTGGAAGATTTGCTGCGTCATTTTCCGTACAAATATGTGGATCGTAGCCGGTTTTATTACATTCACGAAATAAATGGAAACATGCCCTACATACAGGTAAAAGGGCAGATTCTGAAATTCGACAAAATTGGCGAAGGCAAAACCATGCGACTTTCGGCCATTTTTACCGACGGAAAAGATACAATCGAACTTGTGTGGTTCAAAGGCATAAAATTTATACTTGAAAAATATAAAACAGGTGTTACTTATGTGGTTTTCGGCAAACCGGCTCCGTTCAACGGAAAATACAACATTGTACACCCTGAAATTGAACCGGGCACACAAAAATCCATTGATGAACTGGCCGGACTTCAGCCATTTTACAATACATCTGAAAAAATGAAGTCGGGTTACCTGAACTCACGCGCTGTTCAGAAAATTATTCAACCACTACTTCAAACGCTTAAAAATGGCGTACCCGAAACATTACCTGCATATCTGCTGGGCCGATATGCATTGATGAATCTCACCGAATCGCTTATCAATGTGCATTATCCCAAAAATGCACACGCATTGAACAAAGCGCGGCAAAGACTCAAATTCGAAGAGCTTTTTTACATTCAGCTCAGCATACTCCGTCAGTCGAAATGGAGGGAGCAAAATTTCAGGGGATTTATTTTTGAAAAAGTAGGAGAAACATTCAACACTTTTTACAAAGATTATCTGCCGTTTGAACTTACCGGCGCACAAAAACGTGTACTGCGCGAAATACGCACAAATGTGGGCACCGGCAAGCAAATGAACCGACTCTTGCAGGGCGATGTAGGGAGTGGAAAAACTTTAGTGGCGTTAATGGCCATGCTTATTGCCATCGACAACGGTTATCAGGCCGCGCTAATGGCTCCAACCGAAATTCTGGCCAATCAGCATTTCGAAACCATTAAGAATTTTCTGGGCGACATGGGTGTTTCGGTAGCTTTGCTTACCGGCTCCACAAGGCCAAAAGCGCGTGAAGAACTACATACTAAACTACGTTCGGGCGAAATGCACATTCTGATTGGTACACATGCGCTGCTCGAAGACACTGTGCAATTTGCCAACCTTGGTTTTGTGGTGATAGACGAACAGCATCGCTTTGGAGTGGAGCAGCGCTCAAAACTCTGGAAAAAAAACGAACATCCACCACACATTCTTGTCATGACAGCCACACCAATTCCACGTACACTGGCCATGACGCTCTACGGCGATCTGAGTGTTTCGGTGATTGACGAACTTCCTCCGGGCCGTAAACCCATTCAGACATTTCATTACTATCAGAGTAAGCGTCAGTCACTGAATCAGTTTATGGCCAAACAAATTAATGCCGGACGACAAATTTACATTGTGTATCCACT
>JAGPIU010000216.1 GCA_018054805.1 Paludibacter sp.
AAAACCGATTTCGACTTGTTCAGATATTGCAAAGTCGTGCTTATGGCATTTTCGCCAAGTCTGACATCCGCATCCACAAATAAAAAGTATTTTCCGGTAGCTTGTTGCGACATCTGATAGCAGGCATGATTTTTCCCCAGCCAACCTTCGGGAAGTTCCTGTGACGAAATAAGTTTAATGCGTTTGTCGTAACGTGCCATACCGAGTACAAGGCTGGCAGTGCGATCGGTGGATTGATCGTCGTACACCAGAATTTCGAGCGTTGAATGTGTCTGATGCTGCAGGTCGGTAAGTATTTTCATAATATTGGCTTCCTCATTGCGAGCCGGAATCAAAACCGAAACCGATTCGTGGGTTTCGCTGTATTGCTCCTTCAGTCCCGGGCGAAATATCAGATTGCTGAGTGCCACAAGCAGTTGAATGGCTGCAAACGCTAAAATAAAAAGGGCTATATATATCATAGTACCATTTCTTTGTGATGTTGGGTGTGTTTTCTGAAAAATTCACGATAAGAAGCCTCGATGGCCTCGCTATTGGCCAGTCCTTCGTAATTTTGCAGATAGAAATAAAGATCGGGTTTCGGATGATCGAAATAGTCGATCAGACTGGCCATAAACACTATTTTTGCTTCAGGGGCGTGTTTGATAATTTTTTCAACTCCTTTCTGGAAACTGAACTGATCGTGATAAATTGAATGCAGTTTACCCTGCGGAAACATTAGTACCAGATTGTCACTTTTCGTAAGTAAACTACCTGCATATTCAAGACTCTCAATGGTTTCGCGCGATCCCGGGCTTATCGAAAATCCTCCTGAATAACTGAAAAGTATCCGTTTGCGCAATTCTTTTTCGAGCATCATAAAGTGAAATTTTTTGTGCAGAAAATGCTGACAGAGATATAAAACCCAGAATCCATCCCACCAGCTTATGTGATTGGCTATAAGCAAAACAGGGCTGTCATCAACTTGTACAGTGATATCTGCTTTTACTGAATTGAAATGGCGTTTCATTTTCAGATGGACGTAAACTTTGAAAAACAGATTTACGAGCGGATGTTGTTTGGCTTTTATCATAGGGTGCAGTGTAGGCGTATTATTGTGAAAATGGCAATAAAAACACAAAGAAAAAGAACTGCGTGAGTAAAAGCACAAGGGCAAGTTCGTTTTTGACTTTAACTTTCGCGGACATAAACAGTGTGTGGAAAATGACTGAAAGAACAAACCATGCTGCATAATTTTGTAACGGAATAATGTCGCCCGACCATGACCACATCTTCATAGCCGGAGCTACCTGCTCCAATACCACATCGTAGGCCACCATTAACGACGACGACAAAAACACTTTGATTAAAGGATGTGTTTTCAGTTTGCGCACAGGGGTTGCGGTCAGGTATATCATCATTATCCAGTTTAAGCCCATTAATACCGGTGTTTCACCAATTTTCAGACCGAGTGTTGGTCCGTAAGTATAACCACCGAATATCAGTCCGCTGTTGGTGCCTATCATTTCCACCAGAAATCCGGCCAAAAATATAAAGGCAAAAATCAGCATTGTTTTTAGCCTGAAGTCGCGGTGAAATAACATTAGCACCCCAAAACTCAGCAACAAAGCCAAAGGCGTAAGTGAAATGAAAAATGCAGATGTAAAAGGAATGTAAATAGCCGTAACTCCCACCGTATAAAAGATGATCAGAACAACTTTTAAGTATTCCGGATAATTGCGCAGTCGGAGAATGATATTTTCGTGTTTTTCAGACATTCAGAAGCTATTTTAATTATAGATGCAGAAATGCTTACAGCTTTCCCACCCGTTCGTAAATCAATTTAAACCAGGCTGTGAATTTTTCGGGATTTTCGGATACTTCGCGATGAAGATCTTCGTAAGAGATATATTTATAATCCACCACTTCGCCGGGGTTTGGGACAGGAATTTCATCAGAAATACCTACAAACACATGGTCGTATTCGTGCTCGGTAAGGTTGTTTTCAAGTTCCTGAATGTACTTAAAACTAAAAACCTCACGAAGCTCAGCCCGCATACCCATTTCTTCGTGCAGGCGACGGTGAGCTGCCTCAGGCGTAGTTTCGCCCGGAGCCGGATGCGTGCAACTTGTATTGGTCCACAAACCGGGCGAATGATATTTCTCGAGCGCACGTCGCTGGAGTAACCATTCTCCTTTGCTGTTGAAAATAAATACAGATATAGCGCGATG
This sequence comes from Paludibacter sp., assembly GCA_018054805.1. Next base: position 2,212 of record JAGPIU010000216.1, read on the forward strand.
AAGCACTGCTTTAACATGTGCTTCCAGTTTTTCCATTGTTCCAATTTGCCGGTCGAATTCATCAACCAGAATTACATCGTTATCTATCATGCTTTTTTATCAATTAAAACAGATTTAAAGGAGTCTTTCATGTCGCAGTTTTTCAAATTTTCAAATTTTCAAATCATCAAATCATCAAATCATCAAATCATCACATCACCACATCATCACATCAAATTCAGTTTATACTCAATAGCAGCTTTGGCCATTAAAGTGAGTTTGCGGGTGTTCGAAATCCTGATTCGTTTTTGCAGAATAAGTCCCGCTTCGGTGCGTTTTATTTTGTTTAGCAATGTTCTGTAATAAGTATAAGCCGTGAGTACTGCAAGCCGCGAGCGTCCGGGCAGGCGGCGCAGACCTGTGAGAGCAATGTCGAATTCTATTTCTATATCGGTTATCAAAGCCATTTTTGCTTTTTCATCGAAGTTGTTTTTGTCGAATCCGGCAAAGTAACTATGTTCCAAACCTTCCACATCAGCTTTCAGGTCGCGCAAGAAGTTCACTTTCTGGAAGGCCGAGCCAAGCATTTCTGCAGGGTGTAGCAATGTATCAAACAGTTTCTGGTCGTGGTGACAGAAAATTTTCAGACACATTAAGCCCACCACATTGGCAGATCCATAAATGTATTCTTCGGTTTCGGCAGCATTGAGATATTCTTTTTTTGAAATGTCCATTTTCATGCTTTTCATAAATGCATCGATATATGCA
>JAGPIU010000217.1 GCA_018054805.1 Paludibacter sp.
TACGCGATAACAAACAAGTGACCCTTAAAGCTGAACTTAAAAACCGACAGGGAAATACCGAAGTGATTTCTGCCGATGCAGCCAGCGTGGATGTACTCGGTGTGAAGTTTAAAGAGATGAATTCGAAGACAAAAAACAGCCTTGGGTTAAGCTACGGACTCGAAGTAGCTTCGGTAAGCAAAGGTAAATTCCAGCAGGCAGGTATTCGTCCCGGATTTATTGTGGTGAAAATCAATAATCAGGCTATTCGTTCGGAAGACGATGTAAAATCGGCGCTCGATGCAGCCATAAACACTAACGATCAGTTTAAGGTGTTGAATGTGGCAGGAGTGTACCCCAACGGAAAAGTAACCTATTACGCAATTAATCTGGCCGACTAATAGTTTTCTCAATAATTTGCTCAGGGCATCTGTTCGTTGCGGGATAGATGCCCTGATTTTTTAAGCATTATTGCACAAACTCATTTTCCGGAATGCAAAACATTTTCCATTTTGTGACGTTTCATTATCAAATGTATATTATTCCTGTTACTTATTTAAATAAAATGCTTGTTGTTCTTTAAACTATCGAATCATGAAGCGAATTTTATTCATTGCTATTCTTTTTGTAACGCCGTTTTTGTTACAGGCACAGTTAATTGAACTGCCCAAAATGAAAGTTCCGGGGCTCAAATGGGAAACTGCCTATCAGTTCGACAAGGTGAATCATTTGAAAGTTGATTATTACGATAAAAAAGGACGCCTGAAACAAAGTCACGATTACGAAATATATTATCAGCAAAACGGAAAAGACTTTTGTGTAAAGCTCATTACCGGAAAAACTGATATTGAGACAGTTTTCGATCTGAAAAACGAATCGGTGGTGCAAACCTTCTCCTCAAAAGGTACGGAGTCGATGTACAATGCTACCCGCTTTACTTTTCCCGACGAGAGTAAAGCCAAAAGAATTGAGCTGAAGCCCACCGGCGAAAAGCGCGAAATACTGGGTTTGGAATGCGAGGCATTTATTTATACTCTTCGAAATCAGACAGGAAAAGCATGGATAGCCGCTTCGGAGCAAATGTCGAACGATTATGGTATTTTCAGAGCTTCCAAAATGGGCATGTTTCACAATACGCTCTCCACAGGAGGTTTTGTTATGGAGATTGAAACCGAAGATACAAATGGCAACAGAACGCTGATGCAAACCATATCGCTGAGGAATAATGCAAGTTATAAAGCAACCTTCGATGGCGTAAATATGGGAACTGCCATTAATAAGGTCAGCTATTTTAATTTCTGAAAAAACGAATTTATATAAAACCCGGATCGCTTTAGGTATTAGTGTTTTTACATTTGCCGGGCTCGAAAAAAATTACTACTTTTGCAAGCTAATTTTCTATAAAGAAATGAGACAATTAAAAATTACGAAATCGATTACTAATCGAGAAAGTGCATCGCTTGACAAGTATTTGCAAGAGATTGGACGTGAAGATCTTATCACGGTTGAGGAAGAGGTGGAACTGGCGCAGCGTATTCGCAATGGCGACCGTATCGCTCTCGAAAAACTTACCCGTGCGAATCTGCGTTTTGTGGTTTCTGTGGCCAAACAGTATCAAAATCAGGGCTTAAGTTTGCCCGACCTTATCAACGAAGGTAATCTTGGACTGATAAAAGCTGCCGAAAAATTTGACGAAACACGTGGATTTAAATTTATTTCGTATGCAGTGTGGTGGATTCGTCAGTCGATTCTTCAGGCTTTGGCCGAACAATCGCGTATCGTACGTTTACCTCTGAATCAGGTTGGTTCGCTCAACAAAATCAACAAGGCGTTTTCGAAATTTGAACAGGAAAACGAACGCCGCCCTTCGCCCGAAGAACTGGCTGAGCAACTTGATATTCCGGTAGACAAAATTGCCGATACAATGAAAGTGTCAGGTCGCCATATTTCGGTGGATGCGCCGTTTGTGGAAGGTGAGGATAACAGTTTGCTCGATGTAATGGTAAACGACGATTCTCCTAACGCCGACCGCGCGCTGATCAATGAGTCGCTCTCGAAAGAAATTGAACGTGTGCTTGCACATACACTTTCGGACAGAGAACGCGATATCGTGAAGAAATTCTTCGGTATCGGAGTGACCGAAATGACCCTCGAAGAAATTGGAGACGAGTTTGGACTAACCCGCGAACGTGTACGACAAATTAAAGAAAAAGCAATACGCAAGTTGAGACCAACTTCGAAAAGTAAATTGCTCAAAAGTTTTCTTGGATAAGAAAAAGAAAATCCACCACAAGTTGCTTGTTGGTGGATTTTTTTTGTCTCTTTTTTACTGATCGGGTGACTTTAAGTCACCCGATCAGTAAGCCACGCCCTATCACATTGTTCTCCTCAAATGTGCAACACCCACTACTTCATCTCTGCCTGACCATACACTACTATTCAGTCACTTTGATACGTACGTATCAAGGTATTTGATAGGTGTGAATCAAAGTGTTTGATACGGACGTATCAAAGCAATAGTATAATGGCTGTGTGAATGGCTATGATTAGTCAGGCAGTAAGGCTTTATACAGCTGATGGGCCGGTAAGTTTCACGAAGAAGCGAATGACAAAGCCTATGGCCAGTAGCGAAATGCCATACACTATAACCATAAAGGGCAGTGATACGGACATTGCGACACAGCCTGCCAGTCCGAGCCAGGGAATTATTCTTCCGTAGATTTGCTCCTCGCGTGGTTGGCGAATGGCTGCTACATTGGCTATGCTATAGTATAGCAAAATGGTGAAAGTGGCTGTGCGCACCACAAATTCGAACGATCCGAAAATGGTGATCAGCAGAATCACAGCACCAGTAAACAGAATTCCTAAATGTGGTACGTAGGTTTTGCTGTGAATCAGCTCGAAAAAGGCTGGTAAATCTTTTCGTCGCCCCATGGCCAGCAGCATACGGCTAATGCCCAGAATCTGACTGAGCAACA
>JAGPIU010000218.1 GCA_018054805.1 Paludibacter sp.
GAACCGAAATTGATAATATTCTGAGGCAATGTGAGAGCGATGTGCGGAAGTTACTTTTCACAGCGACTATGCCTGCGGATGTGACTGCTATTATCCGCGATTTTATTCGTCCCGAAGCAGTGACCCTCCGTATAAATGCCGAAGATTTTATTAATCAAAACATTGAACACAGCTATATCATTTACAAACAAGGCGAAAAGCTCGATTATCTGAAAGCTTTTCTGTCGGAGCGAAAGGAACAACGGGGAATTTTATTTTGTCGCACCAAAACGGCAGCCAAGCGACTTTCGAAACAGCTGGCCGGTTTCGAAGTATCAGCAGATGCACTTCACGGAAATCTGAATCAGGAAATGCGCGACAAAGTGATGCGCGGACTCCGCAAGGGTCGTATCAATTTACTGATTGCGACTGACATTGCTGCGCGTGGCATCGATGTAAAAGAGCTCGATTATATTATTCACTATCATTTGCCCGAAAAGTCCGATCAATATACACATCGCAGCGGTCGTACAGCCCGTGCCGGAAAATCGGGGTTATCGGTTTGCCTTATCAGAACCGAAGACTTGCCGGAAATTAAGACTTTAGAAAATGAATTGAAAATTGATTTTTCGGAGATTACAGTCAAATTGTCAAGCGAGACAAAACACACGCATCCAATTGGCATTCAAATGAATCTGGGATTGATTCAGGGATTTACGAAAAATAATTTAGTTGAATTTTTGGTGGAAGAAGCCGGACTCAGCACAGGCGATATAAAAAACATCAGGGTAAACGACAATTCATCTTATTTTGAAGTGTCGGCGCGATACGAAACACAGATTTTCATCAACTTCAAAGGCTATAAAGTTGCACATCGCAATGTAAAAATGACTGTAGTGGAGGTGGAGAGAGATTGATTTTTTCAAAAGCTGGGATTTACGAAGCTATACCCCCTAAAAACGCGAAAGGTTGTCACGCCTGACAACCAATCTTTGTTAACCTTAAATCTAATACTATGAAAAAATCACACTGCAAAGGTAATGCTGTCAGGAGAATTCTACAAGTATTTTAGCATAATATTAGTCCAAAAACATGCTTTATAACATATTTTCAAACTATTCAATCTCTTTGAAGCCTGAATTTAACAGCTATTTATGTTTCAGGACATAAAAAACATGTATTATTCTTTAATGTCAGTCACTTCATAACCAATCATATCGATGGTCTTTTTAAGCTCCTCATTGCTTACATCGCGCGTCAGCTTTAGCTCGGCTGTATTGGTTTCGAGGTAAACTTTAGCTTCTATGCCTTCGATATTATTAAGCGTTTTCTCCACTCTTGCAGAGCAATGTCCGCAACTCATCCCACTGATAGTAAGTGTTTTTTGTGTCATAATTGTATTTTTAAAATTTGAATTTTCAATTTTGTGCGACCGAATTTCTCCTTCGGCTTTTATTTCAACATTCTGCGGAGAGTTATTGTTTCCCGAAAACGCAAACTGAGGCTTAAACCTTAATAGTCTGAGCGCGTTCAGTACCACAGTCACCGAACTAAGACTCATGGCAGCTGCAGCAAACATAGGATTTAGCTTCCAACCGAGCAAACTAAAAAACACTCCTGCCGCCAACGGAATGCCCGCCACATTATAAAAAAATGCCCAGAAAAGATTTTCTTTTATGTTCCGCATCACTTTACGACTCAGTTGCAAAGCTGTCACAAGATCATTCAGGCTGCTGCGCATAAGCACCACACCGGCTGACTCGATGGCAATGTCGGTTCCTGCACCAATGGCAATGCCCACATCGGCGCGCGTAAGTGCGGGAGCGTCGTTTATGCCATCGCCCACCATGATTACTTTTTGTCCTGCACTTTGTAGTCGGGCAATTTCTTTTTCTTTGTCCTGAGGCAAAACTTCGGCAATCACTTTATCCACACCAGCCTGTTGTTGAATATATTCAGCCGTTTTGCGATTGTCGCCTGTAAGCATTATCACCTCAAGTCCCATGTTTTTCAATGCTTTCACAGCAGCAGCACTGTCGTGTTTCAGCACGTCGGCCACAGCTACAAGTCCGATAAGCTGATTATTTTCAGCCACATAAAGCGGCGTTTTTCCTTCTTCGGCCAGCTTTTGCGCAGTTTCTTCAATATCGTTACTTTCAATGCCGGCACTTTGTAACAGTCGGAAATTTCCTGCACGGTATTTTTTATCCATAATAATTCCGGAAATACCCGAACCCGGAATATTTTCGAAATCAGATAATTGATATGCTTCTAAATTTCGCTTTTCTGCTTCTGAAATGATGGCTTCGGCCAGTGGATGCTCTGAAGATTTTTCGAGAGAATAAAGCAACCGCAACAGTTCTGTTTCGTCGGTATTTCCTACAGTCACAATATCGGTAATACGTGGTTTGCCGGTAGTGAGTGTTCCTGTCTTGTCGAGAACCACCACACGTGTTTTATGTGCATTTTCGAGCGCTTCGGCCGAGCGAAACAAAATGCCATGCTCGGCACCTTTCCCTGTTCCGGCCATAATGGCCACTGGCGTTGCCAGCCCCAACGCACAGGGACAGGAAATAACCAACACTGAAATACCAATGGACAATGCAAATACAAATGAATATCCGAGCGCGAGCCACACAATCACCGACAGAATGGCAATACCAATCACCACAGGTACAAATACTGCGCTTATTTTATCGGCCAGGCGCGATACAGGTGCTTTAGAAGCAGAAGCTTCCTCCACCAGCGAGATAATCTGTGCCAGCGTGGTATCGTTACCCACTTTTGTGGCTTTGAAAATAAAATAACCGCTGTTGTTGATACAGGCTGTCATTACTTTATCGCCGGCAGATTTAAACACAGGCATACTTTCGCCCGTCAGTGCCGATTCATCAATGGTTCCGTTGCCCGAAACAATTTCGCCGTCCACAGGAATGCGTTGTCCGCTTTTTACAACAATCAGATCGCCGGGCTT
>JAGPIU010000219.1 GCA_018054805.1 Paludibacter sp.
TACATAGTAAATGTATTTAAGAAACAGGCTCATATTGTTTGCAAATGCAAGCACTACCATAAGCAGAAAGAAAACTATGGACAGATATTGTATTGGTTTTTTGAGCTTTTCGGTAATTTTCGGTAAAAAATGAGAAAATAAAATGCCCAATATCAAAGGAATGCCTAACAGAATGAATACTGTTTCGAACATTTGCCCATTGTCGATTTCGAGAGGACGGAGAGTGTGGCTTGCATGTTTGCTAATGTATTTTACGTAAAGACCGCCCCAGAAAGCAAAGTTAAATGGAGTCATAATAGTAGCCAGCAGAGTAGTGGAGGCTGTTAACCCAATGGAGAGCTCGGTATTAGCTTTTGAAAGCGACGATATAAAGTTTGAAATATTTCCACCAGGGCAGGCTGCTACCAACATCATACCCATAGCTACAGTAGGCGTAATGTGATTGCTGAATGCAATAACCAATAAAAATGTAAGCGCAGGTAGTGCCAAAAGTTGCGAAACAAGACCTAATATCGTCGATTTTGGATTTTTAATGAGGTTCTTAAATTCTGCCGGTTTAATTCCTAATGCAACCCCAAACATTATAAAACTCAGTACAATGTTTATAGCATGCATTCCCGATGCCGAAAAGTTGATCTTTATCGGATCAAGTTGCTGTAATGCTTCGTACATATTCAATTGTTTTTTTTATTGTAAGCACAAAGATATAAGAATTTTTCTTAAAGAAAAGTGTTTCATTTCTGTTTTATTTTTAACCCTATGTGTGAATTTTCAGAAAAACAAATTATATTTGCAGTTGTTTGTAAAGTTAATCGTCGTGATTCTTTACATGTGATTTATATTCAACCAATTTAATAATCAAAAAAACGTTATGGAACAAATCAACGAAAACAAGCAAAGTTACAAGCTAAGCTATCATGGCAAAGGACTCGATTATTTTGTGATCATGGTCGTAAATGCCATTCTTACAGCTGTCACCTTAAGTATTTATTATCCCTGGGCAAGAGCTAAGGAGCTGAAGTATGTCTACGGATCTACTTCCTTTAATGGCGACAGATTTTCGTTCTCGGGAACCGGAAAAGAAATGTTTATCGGATATCTGAAAACAGTTCTGATTTTTGCCGTAATGTTTGCAGCTTATATTTCGTTGATTCTGGCCGAAAAGCTTGTTTTGGCAATAATTGTGCTTTATGTATTGCTTATTGCAATAGTGCCTCTGGCTATTCACGGATCGTATCGTTATCGCATGGCGCGTACTTCGTGGCGTGGCATTCGTTTCGGATATCGTGGCGACAAAAAGGAGCTTATACTGGGCTTTATCAAATGGTTTTTGCTTACTATTGTTACATTTGGTATTTATGGAGCATGGTATTCAGTGAACATTAATAATTATGTAATCGGACATATTCGCGCCGGAAATGTTGAGTTTAAATACAACGCAAAAGGTTTTGAGTATTTCCTGATTTTGCTCAAAGGTTATTTTCTGACACTGCTTACACTTGGTATTTATGGTTTTTGGTGGTACAAAGATATGTTTGCTTTTTGGGTAAATAATCTTTCGTTGCAAAAGGACGACAATACTATTACTTTCAAATCGCGTGCTACTGCCGGTGATGTATTCAGCCTTGTAGTGCCAAATCTTCTTATCGCTGTATTTACTCTTGGTCTCGGACTGGCCTGGGTAGAAACCCGCAATATGAAATTTATGTGCGATATGATTGAAATGGAAGGCGATATCGATCTCGACACACTGGCTCAGACCGAAGAAGATTACTCTGACGCAACCGGCGAAGAAATGTCCGACTTCTTTGACATTGACCTGATTTAATTCAGAGTAGCTGTTGTCATTCAGATCCGCCGCGGCGGAGAAGAATCTAATTATAAATCCGGAAACACGGCTGAAACGATTTCAAAATCCTTTTATCCGTGTTTCTTCTTTCAAAATACAATGGAATCATCAACTGCTGTTTATTTCGATGGAACTTCATCAGTTGCCCATCAGGTTTACCCGCATACCGACGATAGGCTTGGCGTACTCACTTTTGAAACTACTACACACGGAAAAATTGAGTGGGAGTTAAGCCAGATCCGTTTCGAGAGTTACGATGATATTCTCGAAATTCGCCATCCGCAATTTCCGGCTGCACTGCTCAAAGTGACCGATAAAGTTTTTATCAATGAATTACTTACAATACTCGACCGGAAAGGACATGTGGGTTGGTATCACAAATTACTGCACAAGTCGCTGAGCTTTTATATATCAGCTACTTTGGCCCTGGTTGCTTTGGCTGTGCTGGGTTATATTTATCTGGTGCCTTATGTGGCCGAAAAGTCGGTAAGCCTTATTCCGGAAGAGTTCGATCAGTATATCAGTCAGGATTTTATCACTGATTACATATATAAAAATGATATTGACGAACAAAGATCTGAAAAGCTGAATGAATTTGCTGCCGGAATTGATTTCGATAATACGAGACCGCTCAATTTCATGGTGGTACAATCGTCGCAGGTAAATGCTTTTGCCTTGCCCGATGGCAATATAGTGGTGTTTACAGGTCTGCTCGACCGCATGGAGAATTTCGACGAACTGGCAGGTTTACTTGCGCACGAGGCAGTGCATGTAAATGAGCGACATGGATTGAAAATGCTTATGCGTAATTTGGCAGGATATATCTTTATTTCGCTTATATTCAGCGATGTGAACGGAATTATGGCCATTATTACCGAGAATGCTCACAATCTGCAATCGCTGTCGTATTCGCGTCGTTTCGAGCGTGAGGCGGACGAAAAGGCTGCGCAACTACTTATCCGAAATCACCTGAATCCCAAAGGAATGCTTCGTTTGTTTGAACGACTCGAATCGGCTACCGACGATCTGATGATTCCTGAGTTTATGAGTTCGCATCCGCTTACCCCGCACCGTCGACTGA
>JAGPIU010000220.1 GCA_018054805.1 Paludibacter sp.
ATTTCTCTGAAAAACAATAATTTACAATGAAAAAAGTAGCTTTAATTACCGGTATTACCGGACAGGATGGTGCTTATCTGGCCGAACTATTATTGAAAAAAGGTTATACTGTGCATGGTTTGAAACGTCGTTCATCGCTTTTCAACACCGACCGTATCGATCATCTTTATCAGGATCCACATGTGGACAATCGCAATCTGATTCTTCATTACGGCGACATGACCGATTCGATGAATCTGACCCGTATTATTCAGGAAACACAACCCGACGAAATATACAATCTGGCAGCCATGAGCCATGTGAAAGTAAGTTTCGATACACCGGAATATACTGCCAATGCCGACGGAATTGGCACTCTGCGTATCCTCGAAGCTGTACGTTTGCTTGGTCTTACACAGAAAACACGTATTTATCAGGCTTCCACATCCGAACTGTACGGATTGGTACAGGAAGTGCCTCAAAAGGAAACAACTCCCTTTTATCCGCGTTCGCCTTATGCTGTAGCCAAAATGTATGCTTACTGGATTACAGTGAATTACCGCGAAGCTTATCAAATGCATGCAAGCAACGGTATTTTGTTTAATCACGAATCACCTTTGCGTGGCGAAACTTTTGTGACGCGTAAAATTACCCGTGCCGCGGCTCGCATAGCCATGGGTATGCAGGACAAGCTGTTTCTGGGAAATTTGTCGTCGCAGCGCGACTGGGGGCATGCCAAGGATTATGTGCGGGCAATGTATCTGATTTTACAGCAGGATGCGCCCGACGATTATGTAATTGCGACCGGTATCACGACTGAAGTGCGTGAGTTTGTGCGTTTGGCTTTTGCCGAAATAGGAGTTGGTATCGTTTTCAAGGGTGAAGGTGTGGCCGAAAAAGGCTATATTGCCACTATCGACGATGCACGTTTTACCGAATATGTAGGTGCCGAATTCCTCGAAGGAATTAAAAAAGTAACCGAACCGGTTGTGGAAGTCGATCCGGCTTATTTCCGCCCGACTGAAGTGGAATTGCTGATTGGTGATGCCACAAAATCGCGTACAAAACTCAACTGGACACCGGAATACGATCTGGCAGGTTTAGTGGAAGACATGATGGTATCGGATATTAAAGTGATGAAGAAAGAAACTTATTTGAAAGAAGGTGGTTTCCGTATTCTGAATTATTTTGAATAATTATTTGTTGTCATGGATAAAAATGCAAAGATATACATAGCCGGACACAATGGTATGGTGGGCTCGGCTATCAGGCGAAATCTCGAAAGTCGCGGATATCACAATTTTGTTACTCGTTCGTTTGAAGAACTGAACCTGCTGGATGCCGTGGCTGTGCGTGATTTTTTCGAAAATGAAAAGCCTGAATACGTGGTGCTTGCTGCTGCAAAAGTGGGCGGAATAGTAGCCAACAACACTTACCGCGCGCAGTTTATTTACGAAAATATGATGATACAAAACCACGTTATTCATCAGAGTTATGTGAGTGGTGTGAAAAAACTGCTTTTCCTCGGATCATCATGTATTTATCCGCGAATGGCTCCACAGCCCATCAAAGAGGAATATCTGCTTACAGGTTTGCTCGAGGAAACAAATGAGCCTTACGCCATTGCAAAAATTGCAGGTATCAAAATGTGTGAAGCTTATCATGCGCAATACGGAGCAAACTTTATTTCTATAATGCCCACAAATCTTTACGGACAAAACGACAATTACGATCTCGAAAAATCGCATGTGTTGCCTGCTCTGATTCGTAAAATGCTTCTTGGAAAATATCTGAAAAATAATGATTGGGCAGCTATTCGAAACGATTTCGAAAAACTGCCGGTAGAAGGTGTGAATGGTAGTTTTGGCAACGATGTGATTCTGAAAGTACTTGCAAAATACGGTATAACACAGATTGGAAACGATGTCTCGGTTACTTTGTGGGGCACAGGCTCGCCTATGCGCGAGTTTCTGCATGTGGACGATATGGCTGATGCCAGTGTCTTTCTTCTGCTGAATTACGATGCGCCCGACACTACGCCTTCGCATATCAATGCTGGTTGTGGCGAAGATATTACTATTCGCGATTTAGCAATGATGGTGAAGCAAATCACAGCATTCGATGGTGAAATTGTATGGGACGAAACAAAACCCGACGGCACACCACGTAAATTGCTCGATGTATCTCGTTTAGCCGAAATGGGCTGGAAACCATCAGTTGCGCTTTCAGAAGGTATTAAACGTGTGGTTCAGAATTATTCGAATCGTTGATTTCAGGAAAATTTTTAATACAAAAACTTTTTCCCTTTTGGGATAAATTTAATAATAAATGAAAATAGCTGTTGTAGGTACAGGATATGTGGGCCTTGTTTCGGGAACCTGTTTTGCCGAAATGGGTGTGGATGTAACCTGTGTGGATATTGATGTTCAGAAAATTGAAAATCTGAAAAAAGGAATTATTCCTATCTGGGAACCCGGACTTGAGGACATGGTGCTTCGCAATGTAAATGCGGGGCGTTTGCATTTTACGACTTCGGTGGAAGAAGTGCTTGATGATGTACAGGTTGTTTTCAGCGCGGTAGGAACGCCTCCGGGCGACGATGGCAGCGCCGATTTAAAGTTTGTAATGGAAGTAGCCCGCACTGTGGGACGCAAAATGAATAATTATGTGCTGCTTGTTACCAAAAGTACGGTGCCTGTGGGTACAGCAAAACTTGTGCGGAAAGCCATTCAGGAAGAACTCGACAAAAGAGGATTGCAAATTGACTTCGATGTGGCTTCGAACCCTGAATTTTTGAAGGAAGGCGACGCCATTAAGGATTTTATGAGTCCCGATCGCGTGGTAGTGGGAGTGGAGAGCGAACGTGCACGCGAAGTGATGACCAAGCTTTACCGTCCGTTTTTGTTGAACAATTTCCGTGTCATTTTCATGGATATTCCTTCGGC
>JAGPIU010000021.1 GCA_018054805.1 Paludibacter sp.
TCAGAATTTGTCGAGCAGAAATTATTGTATTTTCTTTGATCAGGGCATTCATTTCTCTGACAGATAATCGAGTAACTGCTGATAAAGCTGCCGGTGATACGAAATGGATAATTTTTCGACAGAATTATTATGCCAAAGCAAAGTCAGTTCGCCATTGTAGGTAGCAATCATTTCGATAAGCTGTACGCAATACTGAAACGCATCGTGCGCATTCATATACATATAGCGTTTATCGTCGAGTGTGCGATCCATTATATTCAGACTGTGGAGCGTCAAATTATGTTCGACAAGGCCCGTGAGCGGATTAATTGATTGCACCGGTCGACAGGTACCCAACCGAAATCCTGCCATATCGGCATAGCCAAGCGAAAAATCGTGTTGAAAACCAGCCCGTGATATATATTGCATATCCTGCGGTTTACGGGCATTCAGGAAATGATGACGATTATATTTAATCTCCACGCCCGCAAATTTCTCGAGTTTGGCTTTTTCGGCATTTGCCAGCGAAGGATCGATTCCGGCTTCGTAACTTGTATGAAGTCCAATGGATATATCTTTCTTTTTACAATAACGTATCAACATTTTGTAATCGGGATGCATCAGATCCGGAAAAGGTTTATCTTCCTTCAGTTTTGCTCCCGACGAACGAATGAAAGTAATATTTTCGCATCGCTCCTCTCCCAGTTTTTTGCGCAAATCGTTGTCGAGTTTAAATAAAAACGGGAAAGTGTACCACGGGTCGTCCCAGAGATTTCCAAAATAGCTTTTCAGGGCCCGGCTACCTTCCTTACGGCGCTTCAATCCACGCAAAACACCCCCCAGCATGCCACGCACATTGCGGAAATGAGCCATCTGATCCACATCGTGTGTAAGATATATTTTTTTGATAACAGCGGGAGGCTCCGGAACTTCAACGCCCTGTTCGCGCAGCAACTGCCTTAATATACGTCCGTATTCGTCCACCAGAGGACGATCGATAAAACCGGCACGGTAAGGCAACGATTCTTTGCCCGGAAAGCGCTGATGCGCATCGCGCACATCGGGGCGCACCATTTCTTCGTAACGGCTGAGCAGAAAATAGGATGAAGCCACAATATCAGCATTCAGAACCAATTTTCCATCAATTATTTCCGACCTTTCGTCTCCGTAGATCAGTGGAGTTTCTTCCCAGATACGAAGTGGCATTTGCGGAATAGTTTCGGGTGTTCCGTACACTTCAGGATTGAAAAATCCGGAAGGCCGGATGATGATTTTGTGTTTAGGTTCCGCAGCTTCGGGTTGGCAGTAAGCTATCGTTTCGGCAACGGAAGCAGACACCTGCGGACCTAATAAAAACTGAATAATATATTGTATGGTTTCCTGCATGAATTTTGTAAGCTGTGGCTGAGTTATATACCAAAGCCGGAGAACTACAAAAATCGGTTTTTATCGCAAAGCCGAAAATTGTAGGGCTAAATACTCCGTATGTTTACTTATTTATTGTTGTTTCTTCTTTCGTTCACGATTAAATGTCACCAATGCTGCAACGGCTACGCCCAAAAGCAAATCGGTTTCAGAAAATAGTCCGAGTATCAGACCCTCTTCGCTTTGTTGCCCCGATACAAGTTTAAGTACAGTGGCCAATATCATAAATACTGCAAAAACACTTATTGCGAACAAAATTTTCTTTGCAAATGGAGACATATTAAAATTGAATGAATTAATTATAAAAAAAATCGGACTCCAAAGATACGAAATTTATTTTCATTCCATAGCCGGACATTATCCCATTCAAAGTAAAATGTATAAAAGGGTTGTAAATGTTTGTAAACAAATTATCTGAAAGGCATCTCAAACTAAACCGAATTTTAAAAAACAAGAAAATAAACATTGTTCTGAAAACTCACATGCGATATTTATTTACCTTTGAAAGCAAAATAACACATTCACGAAATAAACTAATACTTTTCAAATGAAAAAGACATTTCTGATAATTACAACCTTACTGATATTGAATAACCTTCAGGCGCAACATTTATGGAAAATAAGCAGCGGCGGCCTCAAAAAATCATCCTACATATTTGCCACACATCCTTATGTAAGCAGTACTTTTCTGGATTATAAATCGGATGTTTTTAAATACTTCAACCAAACGGGCAAAGTATTGGGTGAGTTCGATTCGCAGGACTTTGAGGGTCTGAAGGTAATTCAGCAAAATGCATTTCTGGCCGGAAAAAAATCGCTGAAGTTTTTTATGAGCGAAGAAGATTTCAGGTTTGCAGATACATTTCTGTCGGAAAATGCCGGCTTTACACTCGAAAGTGTGGCGCTGCTAAAACCACAATTTGTGCTTGCGCTGTACAAAGAACAACTGGCTCGCACATTTCCCTATAATAAAGATGGTATTTTTCTGGATGCCTGGTTTCAGTGGTATGCCAGCGAAAAAGGCAAAGCTGTAGGTGGTTTGGAAAATCTTGGAGAATATCTTAAATATAGTATTGATACCACTTCAATAGAAAAACAAGTTGGGGAAATGCTCAATGTAATGAAAAAAAATGAGGCATTTAAGCAACTGTTTACTGCTGAAATCAACGAATATAAGACAGGCAATATTCATGCATTATCGCAAAACGACAATGCTTTGTACGAGCGAAATAAAAAAAGAGCCACTGTCATTGAAAATGAAATTCAGAAAACAAGCTGTTTTATAACTGTAAATGCAGCCACTTTAACCGGTGAAAATGGTTTACTGAAAACACTTGAATCGAAAGGTTATACAGTTACTGCTGTAGAATTGAAAAAATAAAAAAACGCCACAAATAATGTCAGCTGCTTCTGAGCTTTCATTATTTGTGACGTTATTATGTTCAATTGATTTTATTCGAAAGTTCCCGAACCATCCCAGCAGTGCGTGCAGAGCTTTTCACGTGGCAATCCGATGGCTTCCACCAGGTCTTCAATTTTCTGAAAAGTAAGTGTGGTAAGTCCTAAATCGAGTCTGATTTGCTCCACCATAGCTTTATATTCCGGAGTATTACTGTCTGAATATTTCTTCATATCCACATTGTCGCGGCCTTCGAGCTTTTGTACAACCTTATGCGTAACCAAATCAAGACTCGAACGCGAACGGCTGAAATTCAAAAAGTCGCAGGGATAAGTCAATGGCGGACAGGCAATTCGCATATTCACTTCGCGAATACCCGCCTGATGCAAATCGAGCACATTGTCTCTGAGCTGTGTGCCTCTCACAATGGAATCGTCGAGAAAAACACCACTTTGATTGGATATAACCGATTTATTGGGAATAAGCTTCATTTTGGCTACCAACTCGCGCATATTCTGACTTTGCGGCATAAAACTTCGTGGCCAGGTGGGTGTGTATTTTGCGTAAGGACGTTTCAGGGGAATACCGGTTGCATGACTGTAACCCATGGCATGACCAATACCCGAATCGGGAATGCCTGCCACAAAATCGGCTTGTACATTGTCGTTTTCGGCCAGTTTAGCCCCGCAGCGATAGCGACTTTCATCCACATTAATACCTTCGTAAAACGATGGCGGATATCCGTAATACACCCAAAGGAACGAGCATATCTGCATTTTTTCGTTGGGTTTACGCCATTGTGTATAAGCTTCGGGAGTAATAAACATAACTTCGCCCGGACCGATAAAATGCTCAATTTCGTAACCCAGATTCG
Source organism: Paludibacter sp. (assembly GCA_018054805.1). The sequence goes on from JAGPIU010000021.1 coordinate 3,678, forward strand.
AGAAAGCACAGGTTTCGAAAGCCAGTCCGTATCCATTTTCCTTTTTACCAATAACAATTGGCGTACGCCCCATTTTATCGCGTGCAGCAATAATACCATCGTCGGTGAGAATAAGCATGGAGCACGAACCTTTTACGCACTTGTACACATTTTCAATTCCTTCGAGAAAGTTGGAACCTTCGGCAATAAGCATGGCCACAAGCTCGGTAGGATTTACAGTACCCTGACTTGTTTCAGAGAAAGTATGATGTTTGGCAAGAAAATAAGCTTCCAGTTCGTCGATATTGGCTACGCGCGACACTGTTGCCACTGCAAAGCGTCCGAGGTGCGAATTTACAACTATGGGCTGTGCTTCGGTATCGCTGATCACTCCTATCCCACTCGTTCCGCTGAATTTTTGTATATCGTTTTCGAATTTGTTCCGAAAATAGCCATCTTCAAGACTGTGAATTGCACGCTGATACCCTTTTTTAGGTGAGAAAAATGCCATTCCGGCACGCTTGGTGCCTAAATGTGAATGATAATCGGTGCCGTAAAACACATCATTCACACAGTCGGCCGACAAAATACTTCCAAAAAAACCACTCATGGATAATTGTTATTATAAAAATTTTATCAAGTCGCAAAATTACTTTAATAAACTGTGAATGCAAAACAGAATTTCTTATTTACAGAAATTATAAATAGACTCATATTAATAGGAAGACAAACGGCTGGCAACGCATAATAACATAAGAGAGATACGCACAAAACTTACACAAAGTAGTACTATGGCTGCGGGAGCACGATGCAAGAAGAGCAAAAAACAAACAAATTCAGGTACTTACAGTTATAATCTCATTCAAATTGGTGGTATAACGGGGCGAAAGCCTTTCCTGTTTCATTTTCCACACTCTGCCGGGCTCCTGTGCGGCCAACCGGACTTTTTGCTGACCCATTGAACGATTTATATTGTCCACAGCTTTCATCAGCTCAATATGTTTTACATTACGGCTATCAAACAGAGTTAATTGTTGATTACCCTCAGGCGAAAAATCACTTACAATTACTCCGGCCTTTTTATATCCGTAACCTTCGCGAAAAATCTGTTCAAGACCCATTACTGCAAATTTCACAATTTCGATGGATGAATTGGTGGCAAAAGGCAGTTTTATCACTATATTTTTACTGTATTGAGGCTGATCTTCCCTGAAACCATTGGTATGCAAAAAAACCATCACCGATTGACAACAACAGTGCTGACGGCGTAACTTTTCGGCACACGACACTGCAAAGCTGGCTACACGTTCTTTTATCAGAGTCAGATCTTTATAATTATGGTCGAATGAACGTGTGGTGGCAATACTCTTCTTATCTCTGACATCCTCAAGTTGCAATGTAGGCTCGCCTTGCAAATCGAGTTTAAGCCTCAGCCCCACCACAGTCATCATATCGCGCACCCAGCGGTCGGTAAGTTGCGTAAACTGATATGCATTCAGCACATTCATTTCTTTGAGGCGTCGGGCATGTTGCCGACCAATTCCCCATACATCTTCAATTTTGAGCCATTTCAGAGCTTTTATGCGCTGTTCTTCAGTATCAATTGTGTATACGCCACCGGTACGATCAGTAAATTTTTTAGCAATTCGGTTAGCGACTTTAGCAAGCGCTTTGGTGTGTGCAAATCCTACAGACACAGGAATTCCGGTCCATTGCAACACCCGTTTGCGGATTTCACAGCCAAGTGCTTCAAGATCGTACAAATCAAAACCTGAGAAATCGAGAAAGGCTTCGTCGATGCTGTATATTTCCATTTTCGGACAAAAAGTTCCCAAAATGGTCATTACCCGATTACTCATGTCGCCATAAAGTGCAAAATTCGACGAAAACACATGTACCTCGCCATTTTCAATCACTTCCTTAAACTTAAAAGCAGGTGCACCCATCGGAATGCCCAGCGCTTTTGCTTCGTTGCTACGTGCAATTACACAACCGTCGTTATTCGAAAGAATCAACACCGGCTTGCCATTGAGCGAAGGATTAAACACTCTTTCGCAGGAGGCATAAAAATTATTGCAATCAATCAGCGCAAACATTTCAAAGAGATTTAATTACATGCGTTACTATCCCCCAAATTGTCAGGCTACTGCCCTCCTCCATTTTAATGGGTTGATAAGCTGTGTTGGCCGGAATCAGCCATACTTCATCTTTATCTTTTTTGATTCGTTTTACTGTAAACTCACCATTTACATAACAAATGGCTATTTTCCCATCGGCCGGATCGATGCTTTTATCCACAATAAGCAAATCGCCATCGAAAATGCCGGCATCTTTCATCGAGTCGCCCTTTGCCCGTGCATAAAAAGTAGCTGAAGGATGTTTGATTAAATGTTTATTCAGGTCGATACTTACATCAATAAAATCGGCAGCAGGCGAAGGAAATCCGGCACGGACTCCTTCAAATAAAGGCAGATTGAGCTCAGTATCAGTCTGAGCCGAATATATATCTAAATGTGCAGAGGAGTGTAATTGTAAAGCAGTCATAATCAATTATAAAATCGGCCTGTAAGTATTAGCGATTTATGACTGTAAAGATAGAATTTAAATAAGATTTCCAAGCCTGTTTCAGGGATAAAACTTTCGGAAAATTTTGAGATCCCAAAATAATTGTATCGACCCATAACCTGCAACGCATTCACTTCAAATCCATACGGATAAAGTGAATGCGTTGGGAATAAAACGGGGAAATGTCTTTTTATTTGAAAATTTCCTTATACATTTTTTCGAGCGCTGTAGCATTCGCTTTTTGTACTTTTTGTATTTCAGTTTTTGCCAGCGCATCATTTTTCTTGCGATCGTCCATTTCTTTTTGCCAGGTACGGCCGGGCTCGATATCGCGTAAAAAACGTGACTGTACACTATAGCTAAAATATACATTTTTCGCCAGTTTTACAGCATCCAGCTCATATTCAAATGCTGTAAACAAATCGTTGTAACCAACTGCACCCGAAACATCAAAATCAGGTTTTTTAATATTTGCATCCACCACTTTTTCGTAGCTATGCCATACATAAGTTGGCTCACCGCCACCAAACGAAAGTCTGTAAAAACCTTTTTTTCTGTTCAACACCTCGCCAATAGAGAAATTATTTGGATTCTGATCAGTTGGCGCTGTTGGTTTTGTTTTAGAATTCGACTGATTTACAATTGCATAATCGGCAAATTTCACTCCGTCGTTCCAAAAACGATATAATTTGTCAAGCACCACATCGGTTTGTTGCGGAACCTTTTCGATATACGATACACTGATTACATATTCTTCGTTGGATGCCCATGCTTTTGGCCCGCAATTCTGCAATCCATTGATGTAAAACCATATCCATGAATTATCAGTAAGCTGATACATCAATCCACCATTAGGCAAACGGGTATTCTTAAACATTTTCTTAATGGTTTTTTCGTTCATAGGCACCAGACCTTTTTTGGCAGCAAGTTCCTTAACCACTTCGGGACGGTACCCTACCCAATCGCGTATCTCTGTCAAAATACATTTGTAATTGGTTTTGGGCACATTGCCCGGTGCATAACAATAATAAGTTCCCGGTCCGTAATTTTTGCTTTTCAGGGTATAGCCCGGAGTTTCAGGTGCGAATCCGCAAACCGGTGTAGGTGCGAGATCAGAAAGTGGTTCATAAACAGTGAAGGTACTCTTACCGTATGTAACCTTTTTTTGAGCCTGAACATTTACCAACATTAAAATAAATAATGCGGCAAATGTAATTCTTAGATAATTTTTCATTTGCATTTCTCCTTTTTTTATTATGTTTTTTTTCAAGAATATGTCTCAAATGTATAATTGAGCTCTTTTAAACTTCCAATTACAATCATGTCAACCCTACGGGCTTTTCTTCTGCTATTTCGTCTATTCATCTATAATCATTTCGGTCTAAGGGCCTGTTAATGCTTTTCTGAATATTCTTTTACAAATCAGTGTTGTCCGGTAAAAAAAATATGAATGACTAAAATGAGATCTCTCACTTCGTTCGAGATGACAATCAGCTAGTTATATTTTTGTGAGGGGGTAGGTTGGCGGCGAAGCCGCCAACCTACCCCCTCACAATCAAATTCAACACAAAGCACAGTCATTCAGATCCGCCGCGGCGGAGAAGAATCCAATGCTTTTTACCGGGCAACAACATTTACAAATATATAATTTGCAAATATATATAATTTATTTAAAATACGAATTAACTTATTTGTTTTTATTATCCGAAAAAATTGTATCGGTGTATCAGTGTTTAGCTTTGGTCGTATCGTAGTATTATATACACTATATATATCCTTTATACTACCTAATATATACCTATATATAAGCTATATCTAAATAAAGATAGTATAAATAAAGATAACATAATATGTATATAAATTTACATTAGATTTTTGGTATGGAGTTGATAAATTGTTGGGCAAAGTGAGCCCGTATCACTAACGGAGATGCAAAAAAGAAGCAATGCGGGTTTTGTTGAAAAACTTAAGTGCTTTGCGGGAATTATAATTCATTTCTGAATTTCGGGAAACCGGATTCTTATTTCCCATGAGATTTACATATGGCAAACAGGGATTAAAGCCAGAATTATAGGCACGCCACCAATACATCGGCCAGGTGAATCCCTTTGATGGGTAGTTTGTGCTTCTGTATATAGCCATTGATATTCATCAGACACGAAGCTTCGGTGCTAATGATAAATTCAGCGCCGGTTTCGAGTGCATTGCGAACTTTCTTTTCGTCCATAGCTGTCGAGATGGCTGCATTTTTCACGGCAAAAGTTCCGCCAAAACCACAGCAGGTATCACTTTCGCACATTTCAATCAGTTCGAGTCCCTTTACTTTTCGGAGCAACTGGCGGGGTTCATCTTTTATTCCATACTCGCGCAGGGCAGAACATGAATCGTGAAATGTCACTTTATGTGGAAACTCAGCGCCCAAATCAGTTACTTTCAAAACATTTACCAGAAAATCGGACAGTTCGAAAATCTGCGGATAAAGCGCATCGAGCTGAGCCAGCTTTTCAGGCTGACCTTCGAAAAGTTTGCGATAATGATTGCGAATATAGCCTGTACACGAACCCGAAGGCGACACTACAGGCATTCCGGGCTTAAAGTCAACCATGAATTTTGCAGCCAATGATCGTGCTTCATCCCAGTACCCACTATTGAAAGCCGGCTGTCCGCAACAGGTTTGTTCGCTGTTGTAATGCACGGTGCAACCTGCTTTTTCGAGTACTTTTACAGTATTGAAAGCAGTTTCCGGATAAAGCTGGTCGATATAACAGGGTATAAATAGTTGAATGTCCATTACTTATATTTGAGATTTGTTCTTGTTTCAGGGTTTCAGAGTTTCAGAGTTTCAGAGTTTCAGAGTTTCAGGGTTTCAGAGTTTCAGAGTTTCAGAGTTTCAGAGTTTCAGAGTTTCAGAGTTTCAGGGTTTCAGAGTTTCAGAGTTTCAGAGTTTCAGAGTTTCAGAGTTTCAGAGTTTCAGAGTTTCGGAAATGATTCTCAATTAATCATGGGTCGGGTTTTCTTTGCTCTTTGTTGTCTTTTGTCTTTTGTCTTTACTCTTTACTGTCTTTAATCTTTGTTCTTTATTCTTTCATGCTCTTAGTGTCTTTGTGTCTCCGTGTTTAAAAGTCTTTTGTCTAGTACCATAAATCCACAAACACCGGTAAATGATCGGAGAATCCACCCTTGTAAGTCATACCCACATAAGTGCGGGCAGGTTGTTTACCCAGAAAATTCTTATCCTCTTCGAGCAAAAAAGGCGCTTCAAAAATC
>JAGPIU010000022.1 GCA_018054805.1 Paludibacter sp.
GATTAGTCTAAAATTTTGATTTTGATGTTGCGGAACCATACATCGTCGCCATGATCCTGAAGACCGATAAATCCTTCGCGGTTTTCGCCACCGGCGTTGATAAAGTTTTCCCAGCCTTTGAATTTGCTGTTTTCAATCATGTTTTTCCAGTCGTCGGTCCACAAATGATATTCCACTACGTTTTCGCCATTTTGAGTATGCAATACTGTACCTTTGAAAACGGTAATGCTACCTGTGTTCCATTCGCCATAAGGTTTTGAATTTTGTGGAACAGCAGGAATCAGGTCGTAAAGTGAAGCTGACTGACGGTTACCGGCTTTGCCCAGTTTGGCATCTACGTGATTTACATTGTCGAGAATCTGATATTCAGGCGACGATTTCCAGATTGGATCGCCTTCAACTTCTTGCGACAAATAGAAAATACCACTATTTCCACCTTTTGACACTTTCCATTCAAAAGTAAGTTCGAAATTTTTGAATTTACGGTCGAAAATAATGTCGCCACCATCTTTGGCTCCGGCTTCACCCTGTCCCGAGCCGTTTATTTTCAGTGCTCCATCTTCAATGGTCCATGCTTTTGGCATATCGGTACGGCCATAACCGCGCCATCCTTCAAAATTAGTGCCGTCGAACAGTGTAATCCATTCGTCCTGTGCTGCCGGTGCCTGTTCGGGCGCTGCTTCTTTTTTCGAAGCATTTGCACATGATGTGTAACTCATAGCTGCAAAAATTATTATAAATAAATAAATTGTCTTTTTCATATTCTTTTATTTTTTAAATGATTATGTAAATGAAAAATGATTTTTGAGATTAACGTGGCATGTCGGGCAATTTCCAACCGTCGCGATAATTGTGTTTAATAAGTTGTTCGGCAAATGCTTTTGCATTTACAGGAGGCGACATGGTTTTGTTGAACGATGGGTGTCCATCGGTAATTTTGAAACCGTCTTTTTCCATGAAACTTACTGTGGCGTCGTCGGGAATATTGGTGAATTTCATGTTTACGCCATCCCAGTGCAGTTCCTGATTGAGCGATTGCAGACGTACACCAAGTACTCCCATTACCACCATTTCGTTGAATGGTCCGGCTTCGGAGAACGGTGAAGCTGTTTCAATACGCGAATCGGGACTTTCTTTACAAGCGCGTACCCAGTCCATTTCGTGGCTTTCTTTTACCACGCGCACTTTGTTGGGAACCTCAGGTTTACGACCTGAAACAAGCCATGGACGAACGCCATAACAACCGCAAATCAAAGTATCTTTTGTACCGTGGAAAATTACACCACCGCCATCGTCGTTGAGGTTGCGACCTGCAGGAACGCCAGCCGGACGTGGAGGTTGTAGTCCGCCATCGTACCAGTAAACTTCTACTTCGGGCATTGCTACCTTTGGCATATTATCGCGTGCAGGGAAAGTGTATTTTACCATTTCGGCATTGGGTGCACTGTCGGAATAAAGCACTGTGGAGCTTCCCTGAACTTTGGTTGGATAACCAAGTTGTAAACCTTTGAATACAGGATGTAAAATATGACAAGCCATATCGCCTAACGCACCTGTACCGAAATCCCACCAGCCACGGAAATTCCATGGAGTGTAAATGTGGTTAAACGGACGCATAGGAGCAGGGCCAATAAACAAATCCCAATCCATTGTTTTCGGAATTTTATCCACAGTGGTAGGGCGTGGCAAACCCTGTGGCCAGATAGGGCGATCGGTAAAAGCTTCCACTTTTGTTATTTCGCCAATTTCGCCATTCCAAATCCAGTTGCAAATAGTGCGCACACCTTCGCCCGAAGCACCCTGGTTACCCATTTGCGTAGCTAATTTGTGTTTTTTAGCTAAATTAGTCAGCAGGCGCGACTCGTAAACTGTATGCGTCAGCGGTTTTTCCACATATACGTGTTTTCCCATTGTCATGGCATCTGCAGCAATAATAGCGTGTGTATGGTCGGCTGTGGCCACCATTACCGCATCGATGCTTTTGCCCAGTTCTTCGTACATTTTACGATAGTCGAAATACTTTTTGGCATTGGGGAAATGATTGAATACACGTTCGCTGTATTTCCAGTCGGTATCGCAAAGTGCTACAATGTTCTGGCTTTGCAATCCTTTGAGCACACCAAAACCGCGTCCTCCAATTCCCACACCGGCAATATTAAGCTTGTCGCTGGGTGCAACATGCCCGAAACTTTTGCCCAGTACCGAAGATGGAACTACGGTAAGTCCGAGAGCAGCTACGGAGCCGGCCTTCAGAAACTTTCTTCTTGACATTTTTGACGACATAATGATATTTTTTTTTAAGGTAAATAAATTAGTTGTGTATGTTTTCTATAATTCTATCCTCTGGTAATAACGCGTTTATCTTTATCCCAATACATGGTTCGTCCTTCAAGATAAGCACGTGTGCCCATGTGTGCCGTGATGGCTTCTTCAAATGCAGCTTTTATGTCGCACGAAGGTTGTTTGCCCTGACGGATGCATTCGAGCCACTCGCGCAGGTGCAAAAAGGTTGTGTTATAACGTTTTCCGTCTACATACGAAAATAGCAAACCACGTTCTGCAAAATACTTTTCAGTAGGCGAGGAGAGTGCGTCAATGCTTTTGCCCGAAGCGTAACGATAGAATACTTCGCCCGGTTTTATGATACCCTGATCAATTTTATCTCTGTATTTTTGCGAAGCCGGATCTACTTTTACATTCAGCGTACCACCAAGTTCAATGGTAGCATCGGTGCCCATAATGATGCGTGGACGTTCGTTCTGACTGGCTAATGTGGCTGAGTAGTTCAGACACATGTCGCGGTCGGGGAAAAGGAAAGTAGATTGTAGTACATCGGGAACAGTTCGTCCATCTTTAAAGAAATAAACACCACCAGCCGAGCTTGCCGAAGCCGGGATTCCCAAATCGAGAATATGATTCATGGCATCGTATTCGTGAGTAAAAAGGTCGCCGCTGAGTCCGGTACTGTAATCCCACCAGCAACGCCAGCGGAAAAATCGTTCGGGACTGAATTTGTCGCGTGCATCTGGCCCCACGTATTTTGCAAGTCCGGCCGAAGTCATATATTCCATATATTCCTTGATGCGTTGCGGGTCGCCTTCGTACTGTTTCCAGTCTATGGTCGATGGATTGCCTTCGGGATGAATCGGATAAACCCATGCGCCGTTCGGGTCATTACGGTTTGTACTTACTTCCATCAAAGTCACTTTGCCTATCATGCCTTCGGCAATCATTTGTTTGGCGCGGTGATTAATTTCAATCTGACGGCCCTGATGCCCAAGCTGGAAAACCACGTTGCTGTTTTTTATGGCTTCTTCCACCAGATAAGTCTCAGGCACAGTCCATGTTAGCGGTTTTTCCACATAAATATGCTTTCCGGCGCGTGCAGCTTCTATGGTCATAGTGCCATGCCAATGGTCGGGCGTGGCAATAATCACAGCATCAATGTCGGGTGCGGCGAGCAATTCGCGGTAGTTTTTGTAAACGGTAGGCATTTTAGCAAATTTTGCGCCTTTGCCTTGTCTTTTCAGGTTGGCTCCGGCCAGCACAGCCGCTTTGGTGTTGGCTTCAAAAATATCGCAAACGCCTGTTACCTCCACATTCAAATCGTCCTGCTCCAGAAAATCTTTGTAGCGGGTATTGTCGGGATCGGTTTTAGCCTGCTCCTTCAAATCGCTGATATAGTCGGGCGTGGCAAAACCCAGCGCCTGCAACAGATAAGCTCCGCGTCCACCATAACCAATTACACCGATGCGGATTTTTTTTCCTCCGGGTTGTACGTCCATTACCGCAGGTTTTGCTTCAGTATTGAAAATGCTTCCTGCCAAATGATTCTTGTTCTCGGTTGTTTTCTTTTTGTACACTCCATAAGCCATTGCACCCAATACCGGGATAGTGGCAAGGGTTTTCAGCGCATTACGGCGCCCTTCGGAATGTGTTTTCTTTGATGTTTTGTCAGATGTGGATTTATCTTTATGATTTTCGGACATATCTTGGTTTGTTGCTTGAGATTTTTAGTTGCTTTTATTTTTTTTTGAAAATAATGCGGTCGAGACCAATCTGAGTGGAAGTTGGAAATAGTATTAAAACCACCACAGCACAAAGCATTATTATATTTTTATCAATCCATAAATATGAACCTTCGGTAGGAAGCATATACACAGCGTTAAGCAATGGTGGGTGCGATAAGTAATACATTGCGAGTAAAGAAACGGCTCCAAAACCGGCCACTTTTGTGAAAAGCCCCACAATAAGCAGCAACCCGATGATGGTGAGACCGTAGATATTCACATTGTCAGCCAGCGTCATTAAAAAGTCATGTTCGGTAATGAAATTAAAAACGGGAGAGAACCAACCCTGCGAATCTTTGAGATATCCGAGCGATGTCCAGTTTGGATTGAGGAATTTTACAAGTCCTTCGTAGAGAAAATACCAACCGATAAGTACACGTAAAATGACCAGAGACCAAAGTTGAAGCAGACTATAGTTTTGAGATGTAAAGCTTTTTCGCATTGTATTTTATTTGATTAACAGGATGTGTTTGCAAATATACGGATAATTTTTCAGGAAATTATAATACAAAATAGTGTTTTTATGCAAAAAAAATCAAATGTGTTATTGAACATGTTTTTTGTTTATTGAAGCTTGTAGCCAAAAAATAAAAAATCCCCTCCATTCAACCATTGTGAATAAAGGGGAACTTTTAAGTTGTAAATTATTGCAGTTTAGTTCACTGTTTCTTTCAGCAATGCAATTTCCAGCACTTCCATAATGTCGGAAACATAGTGAAATTTTAGTCCTTTGAGATAAGCAGGTTTTATTTCTTCGATGTCTTTCCGGTTTTCGACACACAGAATAATGTCGGTAATACCGGCACGTTTGGCAGCCAGAATTTTTTCCTTGATGCCACCCACCGGAAGTACTTTTCCACGCAGTGTAATTTCGCCTGTCATGGCTAAGTTACTACGAACTTTACGTTTGGTAAATGCCGACGTTAATGCTGTGACCATAGTAATACCGGCTGAAGGACCATCTTTTGGAATAGCTCCTTCGGGTACGTGCACATGTACATTCCATTCGTCGAAAATCAGTGGGTCGATATTTAGTTTTTCTGCATGCGATTTAATATATTCAAGCGCAATAACAGCCGATTCCTTCATTACATCGCCCAGATTTCCGGTGAGCGTGAGTTTTGGCGCTTTGCTTTTGCTCAGACTCGATTCTACAAACAGAATTTCGCCCCCAACCTGCGTCCATGCAAGTCCGGTAACTACGCCTGCATATTCGTTACCCTGATATTTATCGCTGCTGTAGCGGGCTGCACCCAGATATTTTTTCAGATCATCGATGCTGATTTCAGGATTGTATTCTTCGTCCGAAGCAACCAGTCGCGCAATTTTACGCATAAGCGAGGCAATCTGACGGTTCAGTTCGCGTACGCCCGATTCGCGAGTGTACGAATCGATAAGCTGTTGCATAACCTGTTTCGAAATAATGGCCTGATCTTTTTTCAAACCATGATTCTCGAGTTCTTTGCTTACCAAATGTCGCCGCGCAATCTCAATTTTTTCTTCCTGCGTATAACCGCTTACTTCAATGAGTTCCATACGGTCGAGCAAAGGACGCGGAATGCTGTTCAGATTATTGGCTGTAGCCACAAACATCACTTTCGAAAGGTCGAAATCCACATCAAGGAAATTGTCGTGGAAAGCCGTGTTTTGTTCAGGGTCGAGCACTTCGAGCAGAGCTGACGAAGGATCGCCTTTGTAATCGGCTGTCACTTTGTCGATTTCGTCGAGCACAAAAACCGGATTGGCCGTTTCGGCTTTCTGAATGTTCTGCATAATACGTCCGGGCATTGCCCCGATATAAGTGCGTCGGTGTCCGCGAATTTCGGCTTCGTCGTGCAAACCACCCAGCGAAACACGTACATATTTACGGTTCAGCGCACGTGCAATCGATTTTCCGAGCGAAGTTTTTCCCACTCCCGGAGGGCCGTAAAGGCAAATGATAGGCGATTTCATGTCGCCTTTCAGTTTCAGTACTGCCAAATGCTCGAGAATGCGGTCTTTTACAGTTTCGAGTCCGAAATGATCGGCATCGAGTACTTTTTTTGCATTTTTCAGATTGAAATTATCATTGCTATATTCGTTCCATGGCAGTTCGAGCATGGTTTCGATATAATTCAGCTGAATGGAGTAATCGGGCGAATGCTGACTGGTGCGTTCGAGTTTTTTGAGTTCTTTGTCAAATACTTTTGCAGTGGCTGCATTCCATTTCTTTTTCGAAGCACGTGTTCTGAATTCTTCCACATCCTGTTCGGGCGAACTTCCACCCAACTCATTCTGAATGGTTTTCATTTGCTGTTGCAGGAAGTATTCGCGTTGTTGCTGATCGATTCCTTCACGCGCTTTGTTCTGAATCGACATTTTCAGGTCGAGCAGCTGCGATTCTTTATTGAGCAGTTCGAGCAACTGATAACCGCGTTCCATTAGGTCGTCGATTTCGAGCAGACGTACTTTGTCGCTTACGCTGAATCCGAAATTTGCACAGGCATAATTAATCAGAAATTCAGGACTTTCGATATTTCTGATGGCAAAGGATGTTTCGGGAGGCAACATTCCCGAGTTGTTTATAATATTGGTGGCCAAATCCTTAATTGAGGATATCAGCGCAGGAAAAACGCCATCGGTAATGTCGGGCATTTTAGCATTTGGGATAGGAAAAACTTTAGCTTTCAGAAAAGGCCTAACGGCTACCTGATCGCCCAGGCGAAAACGTTTTTTTCCTTCGAGAATCACTGTGGTGCTGTTGTCGGGCATTTCGAGAATTCGAACTACCTGAGCCACAGTTCCCATTTGATATAATTGTGATACGTTCGGATCTTCGTCGTTTTTGTCTATCTGCGTACAAACACCAATCAGCCCATCGTTTTCGTGTGCGTGGCGGATCAGTTTCAGCGATTTGGGGCGTGCTACAGCTACCGGCAGCAATACACCTGGATAAATAACCATGTTGCGCAATGCCAGAATAGGCAAAACTTCTCCATCGTTAAGGGTAATTTCCGATTGTTGCTCGTCGAGTGATATAATTGGAAAAACGTCGGCTGATCCCATCATTTCTTCTCTGAAAAAATTATCAATTTTATGCTTCATTGTCATTCGTGCAGAAAAATACTGCCATAATGGCGCAATTTATCTGCTATGTTTATTTTTTGTTTTGTTACTCGTTTTTTAAATGTCTGATAATCAGTAAGCGTGTAGTGCGGTGTAAAAACCAGCTTACTATTTTCAATAGCTGTGCCAAAAACATGAAACCCGGAGCTTTTGTTCTGAGAAAAAATTAATAAATTTGCAACGAATTAATTCAAATTCTGTTTATTAACCCAATAAATTACCCATGAGACTTTTGTTTGGCAAAATATGTTTTATCGGTTTACTATTTGTTGTTTTATCGTGCAAAGGTACAAACAAATCTTTCGAAACCATAGCGCCTGATTCGAATAAAATAGATTCTGTTTTGCTCGATTCAGCAGTGCATGTGCTGATTGAGTCATTGCCCGATAGTGCCGGAATTGATATCTACCTTTTGAAGAAACTGCACGAGACTGTTCCCTATCGTGTTTTGTGGGTAAATGCCCGGAGCGGAATTGCAAAAACGGATACACTTTTGCGCAGTTTCTCCAATGCGCAAAGTCATGGCCTGAGTCCGGAAATTTTTTCGACCGATACTCTCGCTCTTTTAAAGGAAATGCTCAGAAATAGCGAACTGTCCTATTCTGAAATTGCTCAATTTGAAGTAAATGCCACGCTTTCATTTCTGAAATATTGCCGCGCAATGCAATTCGGAATTGTAGAGCCGGATGTGGTTTTTCCCGGAAATTACATCCCGCGAAAGTCTGCCGACTCGCTTTTTGTGGCCAATTGTTTGCTGAATGTCCGTTCAAGTCTTTCTGCTTTTCTCAATAGCGTGCAGCCCGTCGACAGTAATTATCTGGCTTTGCAACAAACGCGCAGTCTTTATTTGCAATATCAGGATTCGCTCATCGATTCTATTCCGCTGCTTCCCGACAAAAAAACGGTGAAACTGCATACCCACGATTCCATCATTCCACTTGTGATTCGCCGTTTGCTGATAACAGGAGAGTTGACCCGCGAAACGGCCGGTGATATAAACCGCACTTTGTTCGATGAAAAACTACTGAAAGCGCTTGATAAATTCCGCTACAAAACAGGCCTTTATCTCGATAAGGAAATTGGAAATAATACCATTCGTGCCCTGAATATGAGTTTTGCCGATTATGTGAATCGCGTGGATGTGAACCTTGAACGATTGCGCTGGAAAACGGCAAAATCTTTGGGACGCAAACATATTCGTGTGAATGTGGCCGATATGACGCTCCGGGCTTTTCGGAATGATACATTAGCGCTGAAAATGAATGTGGTGGTGGGCAAAGCACCGCTCAACAAAACGCCGCTGTTGCAAAGTTCGGTTTACGAAATTGTACTGAATCCTACATGGACAGTGCCCAACAGTATTGTGGTAAAAGAAATTTCGGTACTTCAGGCAAGGGACACAAGTTATTTGCGACGTCATAAAATGCGCGTTTACTACAAAGGTGTGGAGCAGAAGCCCGATACTATAAAATGGAATCGCATCAGTAAAAATTATCAGCCTTATGTCATTGTGCAGGATTCGGGCAATATCAATGCCCTGGGTCGGATAAAGTTTAATTTTGGAAACAGGTTTAGTGTGTATTTGCACGATACAAATGCCCGCAGTGCATTCAGCAGGCATAACCGCGCGTTGAGTCATGGTTGTGTGAGAGTTTCGAAACCTTACGAACTTGCCTTTTTTTGCTTGCCCGAATATGATCTGAAGGACAAAAAACGGGTGGAGCAAAGAGAAGTATTCGAAGACAAAATTCGCTACAGTACAGGTTTGAAAGTGAAAACAATATCCGGCAAAAAGGCACTCGAAGAGGATAGTGCTATCATGAGAATCAGTAAAGTACAGTTGCGCCAGCTTATTCCCATTATTATTGAATATCATACCTGTTTCAGAAATGAAAAGAATGAGGTGATTTTCAGAGATGATATTTACGGAATGGACAAATCGATACTTGCATATCTGCGAAAGTACAAGGCAAACTGAAAATTTAAAGCTATTTTTGCAGTCCTGATTGCAATGTTGCTTACAATAAAGCCGTTTTCAATGCGTTTATTTAAAACAAAAACAAAGCTGATGTTTCTCAATAAAAAAATAAAACTAACTCTGTTACTGATATTTACTGTGCTGAATGCCGCATTTGCACAAGGAGGTTACGACGATGATTCGCGCATGTTTCGTTTTGGTTTCTCGCTGGGACTGAATACGCTCGATTTTGGCATAAAAAACAGCCTGCAGGAAATTGATGGCGAAGTGTATTCTGCTGAGGTGTCATCACTTAAACCCGGATTTTCGGTGGG
>JAGPIU010000221.1 GCA_018054805.1 Paludibacter sp.
AAAGATTTTGCAAAGATAATATAACTTCCTGAACTCAGGATTATTGTTGTAAAACTTAATTTTTTTATTTCTTGTAATTTAAACTGAATATGCCCGACGACTATCATAGTTATGACTCAAGTACGCGCCAAAAAACACTTGGGACAGCACTTCCTCAGAGATTTGGAAGTTGCACGTCGTATTGCTGCGAGCCTTCCGCTCGACGGGCGAACTTCTGTGCTTGAAATTGGCCCGGGAACAGGCGTACTCACTCAGTTTTTACTCGAAAATCCTGATATCGATCTTACAGCTGTAGAACTCGACAGCGAATCGGTGGTTTATCTCCATCAACATTTTCCCCAACTTAAAGTAGTAGAAGCCGATTTTCTGAAAATGGATCTTAAAAATCTTTTTTCGGATAAATTTTGTGTTATTGGCAATTTACCCTATAATATTTCCAGTCAGATTTTCTTTAAAATGCTCGACAACAAGGATCAGATTCCTTGCTTGGTGGGTATGATTCAGAAAGAAGTAGCCGAACGTATGGCTGCAAAAGAAGGAAATAAAACCTACGGAATTCTGAGTGTGCTTATGCAGGCATACTACTCCATCGATTATCTTTTCACGGTTCACGAACATGTGTTCGACCCTCCGCCCAAGGTCAAATCGGCTGTTATTCGCCTTACCCGAAACGACGTTTCGCGCATCAATTGCGACGAAAAGCTTTTTAAAACGGTGGTGAAAACAGCCTTCAATCAACGACGAAAGCAAATGCGAAACTCGCTGAAACCCCTCATTGCCAAAGAAAATCCGGTGTTTGCCGATCCGATTTTCGATAAACGTCCTGAGCAACTCAGCGTCGATGCATTTATTGAACTGACCAACATGATAGAAAAAGCCCTCAAAGAAGATTGATTGGCTGTTTCCTGAGTGGTTAGGTTCATTGCAGAGATTAAAAAACACTGACATAAACCCTTTAAGCATTTTTCATTTTAAAAAAAGGAATGCTTACCGGAAGCTATAAAACTGCTTCGCGACGAAGCCCGCAGCTTGCCGGAAAAACCACTGAAAGGAGAAAACAATATGTCCGAACTGAGATTATTTTACCACGAAAACGGTAAACTCAAAATATCGAAAAGCCTCGATACACTCAAAAAAGTAAATCTGAAGGATCTGATCTGGATTGACCTTAATGACGTATCGGATGCCATCGAAACTGAACTTGAGCAATTTCTGAAAATTTATATTCAGGAAGATGAAGAGATAGAAGAAATTGAGATGAGTTCGCGTTTTATTCAAACCGAAGACAGCATCGTGGCAAACTCGAGCTTCCTGCTTGATAATTATAGTCTTGAACCCGTTTCGTTTATTTTGAAAAATGGCATTTTGGTGTCGGTACGCGATACCGAACTGAAATCGTTCAACGAAACCATCAAAAAGATTTACGCCAATACCCGCAATTTCAATACGGGTTATCACGTACTCGTAACGCTACTCGAAACCCGTGTGGAATACGATGCGGATATGATTGAGGACCTTACCGACCAGATTACTTCGCTGTCGAAAACCCTGAATACCGAGGACGATCTCGATCAGGATATTCTGATTCGCATCAAAGACATGCAGGAAAAGGTAATGGTAATTCGTCAGAACATCATGGATAAACAGCGTGTGGTGTCGAATTTGCTAAAGTCCGGCATGTTTCCCAAAGATCTTATGCAGCGTCTGACAATGGTTATCAAGGACATTAATTCGCTTTTTGAATATATCCGTTTTGGTTTCGATCGTCTTGATTATCTTCAGGATACATTCCTCGGTCTTGTAAACTTACAACAGAATAAAATCATCAAAATATTTACCGTGGTTTCGGTAATATTTATGCCTCCCACGCTCATTGCCAGTATGTACGGAATGAACTTTAAGTTTATGCCTGAACTTAACTGGCGTTACGGTTACCTCTTCTCTATTGTGTTGATGGTGGCTTTTGCCGGAGCAGTGTTGTGGTACTTCCGCAGGAAAAAGTGGCTTTAAAACCTGATTTCCCGAAAGATAAGTAACCGACAATTATTGTTGATATGTTTTTCAGCACATAGTTCACAGTAGTTTTGAGAGTTAGAGAAAAGACTAAGAACACATAGGATTATCCCGAATATCGGGATAATTTCAGAGCGATAAAAGTATCGTCAGATACTTTTACTATGTGAACTAAGTCTTTTTCCTCAATAGTTTCTATGTGTTCTATTGTGTTAGAAATATATCATTAAATATTTCAATTTGCTTTTAAACAATCCAACTCAGATTTATTTAACTTATTTCACTTCGTTCCAGGCAGGAGGATTTATATTCAGCAAATGCTTTACAAAAAAGTCGAAGCGTTTGTGTTCTCCGTATTCGCCACCCATTGTATGACCCACGCCGGGCAAAGTCACCAGTTCAAAATCTTTTTTGGCTTTTATCAATGCATTGGCCACCTGATAGGTTGATGCAGGATCCACATTGTCATCGAGTTCGCCAACTACCAGCATAAGCGGACGTGTGAGCAAATGAGCATTGTCCACATTGGAACAGGCTGCGTATTCGGGCCCTACGGGATAGCCCATCCATTGTTCGTTCCACCATATTTTATCCATGCGGTTGTCGTGGCAGCCACAGGCGCCATAAGCTGCTTTGTAATGCTCGGGGTGAAACAACACTGCCCACATGGCTGCTTGTCCGCCAGCGGAAGCGCCAAAAATTCCCACTTTGTCGATATCCATATACGGATATTTTTCGGCAGCTGCTTTTGTCCATAAAATGCGATCGGCGAAACCGGCATCTTTCAGGTTTTTGTGGATTACATCTTCGAATGATTTGGAGCGAAACGAAGTGCCCATACCATCTATCTGAATCACAATAAATCCGAGTTCGGCAATGGTCGAGAGGTTG
>JAGPIU010000023.1:0-3095 GCA_018054805.1 Paludibacter sp.
GCTACCTTATTGCAGTGTTCAATAAATTGCGCAAAGCCTGACATATTGTAACTCACACATTGTAAAACCGATAAAATTAAATCGTTATGACATATATTCTGATATTTATCAGCGCTGTTTTTGTAAATAATATCGTATTGTCGCAGTTTTTGGGTATTTGTCCGTTTCTGGGCGTATCGAAAAAAATTGAAACAGCTCTTGGAATGAGTGGTGCTGTGGCTTTTGTAATGACTATTGCCACGTTGATTACTTATATTATTCAAAAAACAGTGCTCGAACCTTTCGGCATTGGCTTTCTGCAAACCATTACGTTCATTCTGATTATTGCCGCATTGGTACAAATGGTGGAAATTATTCTGAAAAAAGTATCGCCTGCCCTTTATCAGGCGTTGGGTGTATTTCTCCCGCTTATTACCACAAACTGCGCTATTCTGGGTGTTGCCATTATGGTTATTCAAAAAGATTTGTCGATGCTCGAAAGCGTGGTGTTTGCCATTTCCACAGCCATTGGCTTTGGTTTGGCTCTGATACTTTTTGCCGGTATTCGTGAACAACTAAGTATGGTGAAGTTGCCAAAAGCAATGGAAGGAACTCCTACAGCGCTGCTTACAGCCGGTTTGTTGGCCATGGCTTTTATGGGATTTGCAGGTATCGTGTAACTGATTAATTTGATTGATACAAAAAAGTCCGGATTGAATTTTCAATCCGGACTTTTTTGTGCTTTTGAAAATGACTATTCAGCCATGTTGTGGAATACGTTCTGCACATCTTCGTCGTCTTCAATTTTTTCGAGAAGCTTATTTACCTGTGCTTTTTGCTCTTCGTTGAGTTCCTTCATATCGTTGGGGATACGCTCGAACTCTGCGCTGAAAATTTCGTAACCATTCTCTTCGAGGTGTTTTTGAATGGCTGAGTACGACTGAAATTCGCCGTAGAGAATAATTCCATCTTCGTCCTCCACCACTTCATCTACTCCGTAGTCGATCAGCTCAAATTCAAGATCTTCGAGCGAAACGCCTTCTTTGGGAGCAATTTTGAATACGCATTTGTGATCGAAAAGGAATTGTAAGGATCCTGTGGTGCCTAACGATCCTCCATGTCGGTTGAAATAGCTGCGTACATTGGCCACAGTACGTGTAGGGTTGTCGGTAGCTGTTTCCACCACAATGGCAATGCCGTTAGGGCCGTAGCCTTCGTACACCATTTCCTTGTAATCGGCTTCGTCTTTCGAAGTGGCTTTTTTAATAGCGCGCTCCACATTCTCCTTGGGCATGTTTTCTTTTCTCGATTGCAGAATAAGTACACGCAAACGTGGATTGGTGTCGGGATCAGAACCGCCTTCACGGACAGCTATGGTAATTTGTTTTCCTAATTTTGTAAATACGCGGGCCATATTTCCCCAACGTTTCATTTTTGTCGCTTTACGGTATTCAAACGCTCTTCCCATGAGTTTATCTTAATTTTATAATGAAATACTATATTGTTTTTTTCGGGTTTGCAAAAGTATTAAAATACAAGCAAAAAACCATCGTTTTTGGTCATTTTTATCTGTTTACCAATGAATTTTATCGAGTCCTTTTGCTTCAAGAAACTGATTAGCCTGCGAAAAATGTCCGCAACCAATAAAGCCCCGGTAAGCCGAAAGGGGAGAAGGATGCACCGATTTCAGAACGAGATGTTTCGAGGCGTCGATCATTGCTCCTTTTTGTTGTGCGTAACTTCCCCAAAGCATAAACACAATGTTTTGTTTTTCTGTGGCCAATTTCCGGATGGCAGCATCGGTAAATGTTTCCCAGCCTTTGCCCTGATGCGAACCTGCTTTGTGTGCTTCCACAGTGAGTGTGGCATTGAGCAAAAGAACGCCCTGTTGCTCCCAACGGGTAAGGTTGCCGCTTTGTGGATATGGAATGCCGAGGTCGCGCTCTATTTCCTTGAAAATATTCAGCAGGGAAGGAGGGAAGGCCACACCATCGTTTACCGAAAAACAAAGTCCGTGTGCCTGCCCCGGACCATGATAAGGATCCTGACCAATAATCACCACTTTTACTTTGTCGAACGGACATTGGTCGAAAGCATTGAATATTTGCGAACCGGCAGGGAAAATCTGTTTCGAACTATATTCTGTTTTTACAAAATCAGTCAGTTTTCCGAAATAGTCTTTTCCGAATTCGTCTTTCAGTGCTTCTTTCCACGAAGGTTCAATTTTTACATCCATTTCAGCCGCTTTTTGTTGGTGTATCAGATAAGTTCAGCCTGTTTCAGCAGGAACTCCATTTCGGTTTGTACTTTCTCTGCTTCACGACGGGCAGCTTTTGCAAAATCATTCTCGGATGAAGCATAAATAATCTGTCGCGATGAGTTAACCAGAAGTCCGCAGGTGCTGTTCATGCCATATTTCGCTACTTCCTCAAGGCTTCCACCCTGAGCGCCTACGCCCGGAACGAGCAGAAAATGGTCAGGTACAATCTGACGAATATCGGTCAGCATATCGGCTTTTGTGGCTCCCACCACATACATCATGTTTTCGTCGTTGCCCCATTGTTGCGAAGCTTTCAGTGTTTTTTCGAAGAGTCGTTCGCCGGTTTCGGCATCGCGGATAAACTGAAAATCGAAAGCGCCTTTGTTCGAAGTAAGTGCAAGTAATATCACCCACTTGTCTTCGTAAGTCAGAAAAGGAGTCACTGAATCCTCGCCCATATAAGGAGCTACCGTGATAGCGTCGAAATTCATATTCCCCAAAAAGGTACGGGCGTACATAGCCGAAGTATTGCCAATATCGCCACGTTTGGCATCGGCAATGATAAATTGCTCGGGATATTTGGTGCGGATATAATCCACAGTGCGATCGAGTGCATCCCATCCCGAAAGTCCCATGCTTTCGTAAAAAGCCAGATTCGGTTTGTACGACACGCAAAGGTCGGCGGTAGCGTCGATAATGGCTTTGTTGAATTCGAAAATAGGATCTTCGTATTCGTCGAACATAAATTCCGGGATTTTATTTACATCGGTATCGAGTCCCACGCAAAGAAATGATTTTTTTGCCTGTATTTGTTCGAATAATTCTTGTTTGGTCATGACTTGAAAATATCTTAATT
>JAGPIU010000023.1:3195-9397 GCA_018054805.1 Paludibacter sp.
TTCATTCGCTCAGTGTTTTCGGCCACAATCAGCTTATCAATTACTTCCTGAATATCGCCATTTACAAAAGCATTCAGATTGTACATGGTGTAGTTGATGCGGTGATCGGTCACGCGGCCCTGCGGATAGTTGTAAGTGCGTATTTTTGCTGAACGGTCGCCGGTAGAAACCATTGTTTTGCGTCGCGATGCAATGGCTTCCTGGTGTTTGGTAACTTCAATTTCGTAAAGTTTGGAGCGAAGCATTTGCATGGCAAGTTCGCGGTTGGCAAGCTGTGTACGCGCCTGCTGACAAACCACCACCATACCTGTTGGTTTGTGGGTGAGTTGTACTTTTGTTTCCACTTTGTTTACATTCTGACCACCGGCACCTCCGGAGCGCGAAGTCTGCATTTCCACATCGGCCGGATTCAGTTCAAAATCCACCTCATCGGCTTCGGGAAGCACAGCTACAGTAGCGGCTGAAGTGTGCACACGTCCCTGCGTTTCGGTCTGTGGCACACGCTGTACACGGTGTACGCCCGATTCGTATTTCAGGGTGCCATATACATTTTCGCCGGAAACGGTGAAAACAATTTCTTTAAAACCACCCGCTGTGCCTTCGCTTATGTTTGTTATTTCAACCTTCCAGCCTTTCGATTCGCAGTACCTGTTATACATTTTAAAGAGGTCGCCAGCAAAAATTGCAGCTTCGTCACCACCTGTTCCTCCGCGAATTTCCACAATGGAGTTTTTATTGTCTTCCGGATCGGCAGGGATCAGCAGAAGCTTAATACTTTCCTCCATTTCAGGAATACGGGGCTCAATTTCGTCAATCTCGGCTTTGGCCATTTCGCGCATTTCGGGGTCATTCTCTGTGTCGAGAATGCTGCGTGCTTCAGCTATGTGCGCCAAAGCCAGTTGATATTCGTTTTTCGCGTTCAGAATTTTTTCAAGATCGTGGTATTCTTTGTTAAGTTTCACGTATCTTTTCTGATCCGAGATTACTGATGGGTCGGTGATAAGCGTCGAAATCTCTTCGAACTTGTGTTGAAGCCCTTCTAATTTGTCGAGCAATGATGTTTCTGCCATTTTTTATCTTAATACTTGATAGCTGGCGTTTAGCCAGGGTTTTGTCTGATTTTTATCGCTTTTGTTCTGCTTTCGGCTTCATCTCTGATGTTGATCATCATTTGATGAAAGCGCCATTCCATTATGCTTCGGAATAAAGGTTGTGTAATAAATACATTGAAAAACCAACCGAATTTTACTTTTGTTTCCAGGGTAATCCAGTTGCCTTTTTCTGTCTCGGGAATGGCATAAAATACGCCTGAAGTTTCTTTGAGAAAAGCATCCGAATACATGACTTCGATTCGCACGCGTGTATTCCCGTTTTTGAGATACGATTTTGTCATGCGGCTATTGACATGTATGTCGGGGAAACTGATAATACCAGGCACCTTCACATCTCCCACACATTTTATCAAATCATTTTCAGCGTCGTATTTTGCCGTTTTGAAATTGAAAACTATCAGTTTGTCTTTTTCGCTACGTAGTTTCATGTCTTTCAGCGCCCATTCGAAGAGTTGGTCGAGATCGTATTTCGATTGCTCTACATAATCGTCGATTACTTCGTTGAGTACAGCTCTCGGTGCATTGACCCACACTTTGCAGTATGTGATGAAATGTCCGTCCTTGTAATAGGTTTTAACTGAATCTACCGGAGACGCAAAAGATGAAATAAATGTGCCCGCAAGCACGATAAATAAAAGAATAGTCCGGTTCATTAAATGTTTGTGTGTGAAAATACTGATTCTGAATTCAGGTTTTCAATTAATTGGTCGCAAAATTACCAATTAATTTACGGCTCTCAAAATTCGTTGATAATTTTGAGTAAGCTTTACAGAAAATTATAAACCGCAGTTTGGAATTTTATTATTGTCAGAATGGATATCCAATGGCAATGTGGAATGCAAAATCGTCGCTGACAGGATTTATGCGCCATTGTTCACGTTGCGAAAGTGCCGGGTTAAATAGTCTTACACCCATGTCCAGACGAGCTACGAAGAAAGAAAAGTCCATGCGGATGCCTGCTCCGTAAGCAATGGCAATCTGATTCATAAACGAGTCGAGTTTGAATGCACCACCCGGCTGTTCAGGATAATCTTTTATCGTCCAGATATTTCCTCCATCCAGAAAAAGTGCGCCTTCCAGTAACCAGAACAGTTTTACACGGTACTCCATGTTCAGATCAAGCTTGATATCGCCTACCTGATTGTAGTCGCGTGTGGGTACATCCTGCCGTTCAGCATATACACCAGGACCAAGACGACTTTCGCCCCAGCCACGTACACTGTTTGCTCCACCACTGTAAAATCGGCGTTCGAACGGAATAATATCTGCATTGCCGTAAGGAATTCCCAAGCCTAAGCCCATATGGTAAACAAACCTGTTGTTTTTGTCGATGATCTGATTGTAAGATGCATTGTATTCTCCTCTGACATATTGCGCATAGCGAATGTCGAAAAGTTTGTATGATCCATCGGCATCTACCTCGGAATTGAGCAGATGATTCAATCCGTAAAGCATATTTCCGGCCGACTCGATACTGAAACTGTAGTTCGAATAATTTCGCATGGGGCGGTTGGCGTTGAAATTGCTGAATGCCGCATTGTACGAAGCCCGCATGATGAAATGGTTTTCGTAATTGTATTTGTTGTATCGCCCGGTGTTGATATAATTGTTCTGAAAAGCTGGATCAATAAGGGGGAAATTCACATAGCTGAGATTTACCAGATCGAGATTGTGACGCACGCGACGACGTAACCATGAATAGTTGAGCGCGCCGCTCAGATTTATTGAAGTAAACTCACCCGGACGGTATTGGTACAGGAAGTTTGTTCTGAAATCGGTATTGGCATGAATTCCGCGCTTGAAATCGAAACTACCCACCGGAAAAACGAATTTTGGGAATCGTAAATTTATTTGAGAGCCCAGTTCCTGCGCCCAAATACCGTTTTGCCATTCGAGAGCTGCTTTTGCCTGTATGCTAAGCGCCTCTGCCCCGCCAAAGGTGTTTTTGTTCATCCATGTGACGCTGGTGGCACCTCCCCAAAACAGACCATTGTTCGTTTCGGTAAATGTTCCCTCAATATCGGCCGAAAGTGAAATTGTTTTGGCAGGTACAATTACAATCTGACAATCGAGTGTGCTGTCCGACGATTCCTTAAATGTAATATCCACATATTTTACCGGAGCCTGTGAGTTGAGGCTGGCATAGGTGCGCTCCACGCTGACATCGCTGTAGAACGCATTTGGCTCAATATGTGTATTGTGAATCAGTGCATTCAGTGAAACAAATTTGCCTGTGGGGCTGATCAGCGAAAAGTTTTTGTAAATGGTGGTGTCCGGTTTTTGCTGTGTGTCAGTATTGTTGCTGATGTTAAGAGTGTTGTTGCTGTAGTAATATACATTGCCAATCCGGTATTGTTTGAAAATAAGGCTGTTGATAGAGTCCTTGCCTATTTTGAGATAATCGCGCAGGTCGAGCGTCAGATCAATTTTGTGTGCATTGAGCGAACTGTCGGCTTTATACACCAGAAAATCCTTGTTGAAATTGTAAAAACCTCTTTCGCGAAAGCGTGAAGCTACTCTTTCTCTTTCCTGATCGAGCACGTCGGTGTCGAAGTGCATACCATTTCTGATCAGTGAACGTGCTGTGTCGGAAGCAATTCTTTGTAATAAAGGGTGTTCAATTTTTATGTTATAATCGCGCAGTACATAAGGACGATTGGATTTTATATGATAATTTACAATGGCTTTTTTGTTTTTAAGCTTTACAGTTTCGGTTACTTTGGCATTCATATAGCCTTTGTTTACCATTACTTTTTGCAATTGTTGCGCCGAAATTGTGGTCTGGCTTTCGTCGTAGAGTACAGGAGCATCGCCGAGTCGCATGAACAGGCGGTTTATCTTTCGGGTAGTGTCTTTGCCTGCCAGGTTGTAAATTCCCAATTGCATTTTGAACAGACCAAAAACCTTTGAATTCGGTGTTTGTCGCAGATAATCGTCGAGTTCGCTCACCGGGATATCTTTTACATCGTTTTGAATGTGTACTTTATGCAGCAGATGTTGTCCTTCGGGAACGTGTTTGGTTACATTACACGACCACATAAGTACTATTGCCAATAAAATAACAACGATTTTTATTCTGTTCATAAACAAGTGAAAATAATTTTTCTTTTTCAATGCAAATATACTTTAAATTGATAAGCTATAATTCGTTGTTGCAAAAATTGTGCTTGTTTTTATGCAAATTAATTTTCTTATACTGTTGTAAACTTTGTCGGTATCCGAAAACTTTGTTAGTTTTGTCATTCAGTTATTACAAAAATACTCACATTGCATTAATTACGCCCGATCACATTTATATGATTTCGAAAAGTCAAATAAAGTTCATAAGTTCACTATCGCAAAAGAAATTCAGAGACGAAAGTGGCATGTTTATCGCCGAAGGAACAAAACTGGTGCTCGATTTGCTGCCTGCTTTCGAATGCGTGCATGCGTTTGCCACCGAAGAATGGAAAGAGCGTAACGCAGGAAAAAATGTGTCGGGGTTTGTTACTGCTACCGAAGAGGAACTTCGCAAAATTTCGAATCAAAAATCGCCGCAGGGTGTACTTGCCGTGTTTCGGAAACGCGAAAGTCATTTTGATGTGCAACAACTGAAAGGAAAACTCAGCCTCGCGCTCGACGATGTGCAGGATCCCGGAAATCTGGGTACAATTATTCGCATTGCCGACTGGTTTGGTGTGGAAGATATTTTTTGCTCGGAGTTTTGTGCTGATGCTTTCGGGCCTAAAACGGTGCAGGCTACAATGGGTGCACTGGCACGGGTGAACATTCATTATCTCAATCTGAATTCTTTTCTTGCCGCTTTACCTGCCGATATGCCTGTTTACGGCACATTTATGGATGGCGAAAATATATATTCCGAAAAGATTTCAGCCAATGGAATTATTGTGATGGGCAACGAAGGGAATGGTATTTCGGCTACTATTGAGGAAAAAGTAAATAAACGATTGCTTATTCCTAATTATCCTTTGGGCAGCGAAACTTCGGAATCGCTCAATGTGGCTGTGGCTACTGCGCTTGTGTGTGCCGAGTTTCGTCGACGGGTTTAGTTTTTATCCAATATCAATGTGCTGCGCCTCTACTTTGTTTTTCAGGAAAACGGAGGCTGAAGCGCTGAATTTTTCTACCGATTCGGTGGTGAAATAAGTCACATTGCCGTTTTTCGAACATTTCGTCTCCATCTCAGAATGCCTTTTCAGATAGTCGGCCAGACTGGCGGCAACAAGCTCTCCCTGCGAAATTACTTTTATTCCTTCGGGCAAAAAAGCCGCTATCCTGTCCTGAATAAGCGGATAATGTGTGCAGCCAAGCATTACTGTATCTATCAGCGCGTCATTTTTCAATAAATTCTCAATATTTTTTCTGATAAAAAAATCAGCACCTTCGTTGCGATGTTCGTTATTTTCGATAAGAGGTACCCAAAGCGGACAAGCTTCGGAAGTAACTGTGATGTCGTTGTACAGTTTGGCAATTTCGAGCGGATATGAGCCTGACTGTACTGTGCCGGGTGTGGCGAGTAAGCCTATGTGTCGCGTCTGAGTTTGATTCCCGATTACTTCAACAGTAGGACGAATGACTCCCAGTACTCTGCGCGAAGGATCGATGCGGGGAAGGTCGTTTTGCTGAATGCTTCGCAAAGCTTTTGCCGAAGCTGTGTTGCAGGCCAGAATAACCAACTGACAGCCCATTTCGAAAAGTCGGGTGACACATTCGAGCGTAAATTTGTATACTACGTCAAACGAACGTGTTCCATAAGGCGTGCGGGCATTGTCGCCAAGGTAAATGTAATCGTAATCAGGTAATTGTTCCCTGATTTTTTCAAGTATCGTAAGTCCGCCATAGCCCGAATCGAAAATTCCGATAGGAGATGATTTATCCAAAATGTTGTCAATTTTTTCCATCTATACGCTTCTTGCTTCTTACTTCTTACTTTCTTACCTCTCACCTTCTGAAAAGACAAATCAATCCATCATCATACCCGAGTTGTTGCTCATTTGTACCATTCTGTCGTACTCTTCAGGCGAAAGATCGAGGAAATAATAGTTTGCCGGATTCATAACCTGTCCTTTGAAATGCACTTCGTAGTGCAG
>JAGPIU010000024.1:0-5955 GCA_018054805.1 Paludibacter sp.
GAGGTTTGCTTAATCTTCAGCGCGGTATTTTCGAGTCCAAATTCGACCAAACGGTTTTCGAGTCTTCTAATCTGACTGTCGGTCAGGGCATTTCCGACCAACGAAATGTGTATTGCTTTCTTTTTCCCATCATACTCGCGACGCACATTCAGGATTTCCACATCCTCAAACATTACCTCGTTTTGTATGGTTTGTACGTACTTAATTGCCTGCGAATTAAACCGTGTTTCGCCAACTACATTCCAGGCCATATACACGCTGGGCACTATCATAAGCACTGAAAAAATGGTAATATTTCGTCGTTGCACACGACGTTTAACCGGGTCGACAATTTGTTTTACCGGAAAATGCAGATAACGAACTACAATGAAAGTAGCCAGTGCAATAAAGAAAGAATTGATAAAAAAGAGATAAAAAGCACCAAAAAAATAACTGAACTGTCCGGTAGCAAGTCCGTAACCGGCTGTACAAAGCGGAGGCATAAGTGCTGTGGCAATGGCAACGCCGGAGATAATCGTAATTTTCCCCTCCTTACGTGAGGCAGCCACAATGCCGGCCATACCGCCAAAAAAAGCTATCAGCACATCGAAAATAGTAGGTGTGGTGCGCGCCAACAATTCCGACTGCGCATCGCTGAGTGGGCTCACAATAAAATAAGTGGTGGATGCCGTCAAACTAATAATCACCATGATCAGCAAATTTCGCAATGAGCTGCGAAGCAACATATTGTCGTCGATACCAATGGCCAGACCCACACCGTTGATAGGTCCCATCAGCGGCGAAATAAGCATGGCGCCGATAATCACAGCTGTAGAGTTTACATTTAACCCCACCGAAGCCACAATTACGGCAAGAAATAAAATCCACACATTGGCTCCTTTGAACTCAATGTCCTTGGTGATTGAAGCTATAGTGGCTTCAATATTGGTGTCGTCGTGCAGATTCGAAATATCTCTGATTTTTTGATAAGTCCTTTTCAAAAAACTCTCTTTTGTTACTTTTTCTTCCATCGTGAGCTTATTATTGTTTGAGTTACGAAAATAGTGTTTTTTTGTTATCATTCAGAAAGCATTACATAGAAAAAACAAAAAAGGTTTGTCCGACAACTCAGACAAACCTTTTTATATCAGAAATCAGGAGCTTAGTTTTCGATAGTCAACTCATCGATCAGTCGCTGAGCGCCACCTACTTTTTCCATTACCCAAAGCACGTAACGGATATCCACATTAATAGTACGTTGCAAGTCCGGCTCAAATACAATATCGCCACTCATGGCTTCCCAGTTTCCGTCGAATGCCAGACCAATAAGTTCGCCTTTGGCATTAAAAATCGGACTTCCCGAGTTACCTCCAGTGATATCGTTGTTGCTAAGGAAAGCCACATGCAATTCGCCTGTTTGTTTGTCCACATAAGCACCAAAATCTTTTTTCACAATGGCCTGTTTCAGTTCGGCAGGCACATCAAATTCGTAATCGCCGGGTTTTTCCTTTTCAAGAATACCTTTTGTAGTTGAATAATGTTTGAACTCAATGGCATCGGCAGGTTTGTAACCTTTTATTGTTCCGTAAGTGAGACGCATTGTAAAGTTAGCATCCGGATACATTGGCTGCGCTTTTTCCTCGGCCATTTCTTTCATTCCGGCTTCGTAAAGACGTTCGGCATCGTCAATCCTGGCCATTGCATCTTTAAACTCGTCGTTCTGAATTTCTTTGGCTGTAGCATACACTTCGTCGATAAACAAAAGTGCCGGATCTTTCGTGAAATTCAGTTTGCCTGAACGCACAGCTTTTTCGAATTTATCAGCATTGCTGAAAGCCGATTTAGCAAAAAGACTTTTGGCATAACGGCTGTAATTTCCCTTGAATTTTTTATCGATGGTTTTGTAGAATTCGGGCAAAGCATCAGCACTCACAGCTTTACGATACACGTCGAGCATTACAGCAAAAGCTTCCTCGTCCACTTCCTGATAATAATCTTTGTAAATTTCTCGTCCCTGTTTTACAAGTTCATCTTTAGGCAGATTTTTTGTCGACAAATTACGGATACGTGCAGCAATACGTGGCATTTCCACACCCGAAATCAGCGATTCGCTCAGGAAACTAATGGCGTGCAGGTAAGGAAAAGCAGTTTTGTTCGATTCTTCGAGACTATTAAGCACCTTGCCGTACTTTTTCTGACGTTCGGGCGTTGTTTTTACCCATTCGGCAAAAGCCTGTTCGCCTTCGCGTTTGCGTTCCACAATTTTCAGTTTTTCAACTGCAGTATTCATTCCGATACTGTTTTTCCAGTAATTCGAACTTCCGGCAAATTTGCTGGCATAAGCAATATTAATAGCTTCGCTGGCCACCATATACGATTTCCACACATCCTGTTTGGCACCACGCACATCAATACGGGCACGGTTGGTGGCATTGGTGCGGTTCTCAATTCCCCACGAAGTAAGGTAACGGCTTGTAGAACCGGGATTTCCCATAATCATGGCATAATCGCCGGGCATATAACCTTTGTTCGAAATTTTTGCAAAACGTTTCGGTGTGTAAGGAACGTTATCTTTTGAGTAGTCTGCTGGTTTTCCAACGGCATCCGAGTACACACGGAATACCGAGAAATCGCCGGTATGACGGGGCCACATCCAGTTGTCGGTATCGCCACCAAATTTTCCTATCGAAGTAGGAGGCGTGTAAGCCAAACGTACATCTTTAAATTCTTCGAAAGTAAACACATAAAATTCATTGCCTGAATAAAATGATTTAACCTGAATCTGATAATGAGTGTCTTTGCTTTTTTCGCTGCGAATAGCCGAAAGAATAGAATCCTGTTTTTTGCTGCGTTCCTCGCCCATCAAATCCCATGGAAGTTGCGAAATCACACGCTCGGTTACATCTTCAACGCTTACCAGAAATTTTACAGTCAGCCCCGGAGCATGAATTTCATCAGCGAGTTCTTTGGCAGTAAAACCATTTTTCAGGTAATTATGATCCACCGAACTGAGTTGCTGAATAGCACCGTATCCGCAGTGGTGGTTGGTAAACAAAAGTCCCTGATTCGACACCATAACACCTGTACAGCCATTTCCGAACACAATTACCGCATCTTTCAGACTCGCTTTGTTATCGCTGTAAATATCTTCGGCCGTAAGCGTGCAGCCCAGGCCATTTATTTTCTGGATGTTTAGTTTTTCGATCAAAGGCAACATCCACATTCCCTCGTCGGCACGCACTCCGGCAAACAATATCACCGAAAGCATCAGAATAAGTATTCTTTTCATTATTAAATAATTGGGGTGTTTTCACACTGTCGGTAAAAGCCTTTCAATTTTCACGGCGACAGTATTTTAAATTTGTTTCATCATTAACGACAAAAATATAAAATATTTATGCATAAATGAGGGACATGAGAAAGAAAAGTTTTTTATAAGAAACAATGGAAACAAAAGCCAAAATCTATATCTCACCTGCACCCATTGTTTAATAATTTGTATTTCCTGAGAATTACTGCTTGCTATAATATTTCATTGCTTCGGGCAATGCTTCTTTCATTTTTGCAATGCGGTTTGCATCAGTAGGGTGAGTGCTCATAAATTCGAGTACCGATCCCGAACCATCGCCTGACATTCGTTGCCAAAAAGCGACAGCTTCGTTGGGGTCATATCCGGCCATAGCCATAAAAATTAGTCCAAGGCGATCGGCTTCGTACTCGTGCTTGCGCGAATATGGAAGGATTACACCTACCTGAGCACCAAGTCCGTACAGAATATTGATAGTTTGGCGGGTTGTAGCCGGGCGATTGGCCAAAAGCATGTCGGCGAGTCCGGCTCCAAACGAAGCCACCATTTGCTGGCTCAGGCGCTCGTTGCTGTGTTTAGCCACTGCATGCGCAATTTCGTGTCCCATGACTACTGCCATTCCGGCTTCAGTTTGTGTTTTTGGCAAAATTCCTTCGAAGAAAACCACTTTTCCGCCCGGCATACAAAATGCATTTACGGTAGTGTCCTGCACCAAACGAAACTCCCATGCGTAATTTACGGTGTCGGCTGCAAGGCCATTGTTCTTCATGTAATTAAATACTGCATCAGCAATGTTATCGCCCACTTTGCTTACTAATGCAGAGTTTTGCAGATCCTTCGATGCAGGTACCGAGTCGACAAACTGTTTATATGCTGTTGCACTCATGCTTAGCACTTCGGCATCCGAGACCAATAAAAGCTGACGGCGGCCTGTAATCATCACACTTGAGCATGCGCCCAGAATTAAAGTGATTAAAATAAATAATGTAATTCGTTTCATATCTTTGTGTGTTAAATTAAATTTTTTACTGTGCTTTTTAAATCGCCTTGTTGCGAGTGTCAAAAATAATCATATTATTTGTATAATATTTGTGTTCAAAAATTTATCTTTGCAAAGATATAGATTCGTTTTTGCAATTCTCAATTATTAAGTTGAATTTTTCTGTGTTTTATGAATAAGTCTGTGATGTTTACGCGTTTTTTCAGATATCTGAAGTCAGTTATGGCTACAGTATTTGTGCTTTATTTATCCTTTGCCCCGCCGGGTGATTTTCGCAAGCTACCTGCCATTCATATACCTCACGCCGATAAATTTGTGCATATAGCAATGTTTTTTATGTTGGCTTTTGTGCTTTGTTGCGACTTCTTCAAGGCTCATAGAAATGTCCGGATTCCGAATGTGTCATTTTGGATTGTTTGTGTTTTATATCCTGTTGTTTTGGGCGCTCTAATTGAGTTTGCACAGGAAACATGGTTTTACCCTCGTTCAGCTGAGTGGTTCGATTGGCTGGCTGATATACTGGGAGTTGTGGCAGCGGTTTCTGCTTCTTTATTTCTAAAAAAGAAAGGAGTCCTGGTATGAATTACGATCAATTGCATTACCGGATTGCAGTGACGTTAATCAGAGGTATTGGCCCGAATCTGGCTAAAAACCTGATAGCTTATCTTGGAAACGAACAGGCTGTTTTTAAAGAAAAAGCTCAGAATTTATCGAAAATTCCCGGCATCGGCGACGTTTTATCGCGTGAAATTGTGAATCAGAACGTATTGAAACGTGCCGAAGAGGAGGTGAACTTTGTAATGAAAAACAAAATTCAGCCGCTTTATTTTACCGAACGCGATTATCCTTATCGTCTGAAAGAATGTGCTGACTCGCCGATAATGCTTTATAGTCGTGGCAATTGCGATTTGAATGGCGGGCGGTTTGTGGCCATAGTCGGTACACGAAATGCAACCGATTCCGGAAAAGATAATTGTAAAAAGCTGATTGCCGATCTTGCTGCTTTAGAACCCCGTTGCGTCATTGTAAGCGGGTTGGCTTATGGTGTGGATATTTGTGCGCACAAAGCTGCGGTCGACTTCGGACTGCCAACGATTGGAGTTGTGGGGCACGGGCTCGACCGGATTTATCCTTCGGTACACAGGCCTGTAGCAAAAAAAATGGTTGAAAATGGTTTGCTGCTGACCGAATATATCAGCGGAACAAATCCCGACCGACAGAATTTTGTGCAACGTAACCGCATTATTGCAGGCGTTAGCGATGTGACAGTTGTGATTGAATCGGCTGCACGCGGAGGCGCACTCATTACATCTGAGGCGGCCAACGAATATAACCGCGATGTGTTTGCATTTCCGGGGCGTGTGACTGATGAGTTTTCGGCAGGTTGCAATGCGCTTATTAAAAATAATAAAGCTGCCCTGATCGAATCGGCTGCTGATTTGATAAAATTTATGAGTTGGGAAAATAAAACCGGAGCGGGTAATGCGCCTGTGCAAACGGCTCTTTTTGTAGATTTAACATCTGATGAGCAAAACATTATCAGTATTTTGCGGCAGCAACAGGATGGATTGCAAATGAACGAGTTGGCTGTAAAAATGGAGCAATCGGTAAGCAAAACTTCTGCTATGTTGCTCGAACTTGAGTTTAAGGGAGCTGTAAAATGTCTTCC
>JAGPIU010000024.1:6055-9248 GCA_018054805.1 Paludibacter sp.
AAATGTATACAAGAGAAGAATTAAGACAGTTGAAAAAAGAATTTTGGGAAGGCTTCGGATTGTTTTGTAGCGAAGTGCCGGCATTGAAAAGACGTAAAAGTAAATTTATGCTCTACAATACCAAAATGAAAGGTGTGGAACTGAAGTTTGATGCTACGCGCGAAGGCGCTTTTGTAATTCTGGAAATAAATCATTCGGATGCTGCCCGGCGTTTTGAGCTGTACGAGCAGTTTGAACAATATAAATCGCTTATGGAAAAGGGCTTCCCGGAAGGTTTAATCTGGAATTTTGCCTATGTGCGTGAGTGTGGTACCGAAGTTTGCCGCATTTATACACACAAGCCGGGTATCGATATTCACCGGCGCATCCACTGGATGGAGTTTTACAGATTTATGTCGTCGGAGATGTTGAAACTCGAAAAGGCTTTCAGACAGGTGAAAGAGGCGATAGAATAAATCTTTTTTATAATATTTCTTTTGTGCGATGATAAGTATCGAACATGTTTTGATTAAATTATCTCAAAGGCTGTTTGATTCACTAACCCGAAATTATTGCTTCGAAAACTCTGAAATGCCTGATTTTTCAAACATCTATTTTGACGTATCATTTTCAAAATGACAGTTTTTTTAGCTTGATTAAACCAATGTTTTTTTGTAGTTTTGCATCCCATAATCAAACGTAAAAACGGAATATGGAACGCAAACGAATTAAAAAAGCTTTAGTGTCTGTTTATCAAAAAGATAAACTCGATGTAATAATTAAAAAACTTCATTCTGAAGGTGTGGAATTTATTTCTACGGGTGGAACACAAACTTTTATTGAATCGCTTGATATTCCGTGTAGTGCAGTTGAAGATTTAACCGGATATCCTTCCATTCTGGGAGGCCGCGTAAAAACACTGCATCCGAAAGTGTTCGGAGGAATTCTTTCGCGTCGCGATCTGGAAAAAGACAATGAGCAAATTGCAGAATACGAAATACCTGAAATCGATCTGGTTATTGTGGATCTTTACCCTTTCGAAGCTACTGTGGCTGCCGGAGCTGATGAGCCCACAACCATTGAAAAAATTGATATAGGTGGAATTTCGCTGATACGTGCTGCTGCCAAAAACTTCAAAGATGTGGTTATTGTAGCTTCGCAGGATCAGTATCAACCCTTGCTCGAAGTGCTTGAAGCCAATGGTGCACAAACAACCATCGAAGAGCGTCGCTGGTTTGCAAAAGAAGCTTTTGCTGTTTCGTCGCATTACGATGCTGCGATATTTAATTATTTTGATGGGGATGACAAATCGCATTTCCGCCTGACACAGAATAATGCTAAAACGCTTCGTTATGGCGAAAATCCACATCAGCGTGGTGTATTTTTTGGCAAATTCGACGAAATGTTCGAGCAGCTTCAGGGAAAAGAAATTTCGTACAACAACCTGCTCGATATTGATGCAGCTGTAAATCTGATCAACGATTTCGACGATATTACTTTTGCTGTACTGAAACATAACAATGCCTGTGGTATTGCCTCGCGACCAGTATTGGTGGATGCGTGGAATGCAGCTTTGGCCGGTGATCCGGTTTCGGCATTTGGTGGAGTACTTATCACAAATGCCATTGTGGATAAAGAAACTGCTGAGGAAATGAATAAGATTTTCTTCGAAGTGGTGATTGCTCCCGATTATGATCTGGAAGCAATTGAAATTCTGAGTCAGAAGAAAAACAGAATTATTTTGATTCTGAAAAATGCAAAATTGCAAAAACAACAAATGCGCACATTGCTCAACGGAGTATTGATGCAGGACAAAGATTTGCATACCGAGACAGCCGAAGACCTGAAGGTGGTGACTGAAGCAAGTCCAACGGAACAGGAAGTGGAAGATCTTATTTTTGCAAATAAAATTGTAAAACATACAAAATCGAACGCCATTGTGCTTGCCAAAAACAAACAAATGTGCGCCAGTGGAGTAGGACAAACCTCGCGTGTGGACGCGTTGGTGCATGCTATCGAAAAAGCCGAATCGTTTAATTTCGATCTGAAAGGTGCGGTAATGGCTTCGGATGCATTTTTTCCATTCCCCGACTGTGTGCAAATAGCTGCAGAGGCCGGAGTTACTGCTGTTGTTCAACCCGGAGGCTCTATCAACGATCAGAAATCGATTGATACCTGCAACGAAAAAGGACTTTCGATGGTGACAACAGGATTCAGACATTTTAAACATTAATTAATGTGATGATGTGATAATGTGGTGATGTAGTAATAACACGGAACACGAAACACGGAACACGGAACACAAAACACGAAATATAAACATGGGATTATTTTCATTTACACAGGAAATAGCGATTGACTTAGGAACAGCCAACACTATTATCATACACAACGACAAAATTGTGGTTGATGAACCTTCGGTGGTTGCACTCGACCGTCGTACCGACAAACTGATTGCCATTGGAGAACGTGCACGCCAAATGCAGGGAAAAGAAAACGAAGGTATCCGTACTGTGCGTCCTTTGCGCGATGGTGTGATTGCCGATTTCTACGCGGCTGAGCTTATGATTCGCGGCATGATTAAAATGATTCCTACCAAAAGCCAGCTTTTTTCTCCTTCACTCAAAATGGTGGTGTGTATTCCTTCAGGAAGTACCGAGGTGGAAATTCGTGCGGTTCGTGACTCGTCGGAACATGCAGGTGGCCGTGAAGTGTATATGATTTATGAACCCATGGCTGCTGCAATTGGTATTGGTATCGACGTGGAAGCGCCTACCGGATGTATGATTGTGGATATAGGTGGTGGTACTACCGAAATTGCCGTGATCTCGCTGGGTGGTATCGTGTCGAATAAATCGATTCGTATTGCCGGTGACGACCTCACGCTTGATATTGTGGAATACATGGGACGTATGCATAACATTAAAGTGGGTGAACGTACAGCCGAGCTTATCAAAATCAATGTGGGAGCTGCTCTGACCGACCTGGAAGATGCTCCTGAGGATTTTATTGTGCGTGGTCCGAACCGTATGACTGCTTTGCCAATGGAAGTGCCGGTTTCGTATCAGGAAATTGCACATTGCCTCGAAAAATCGATTTCGAAAATTGAAGCAGCTATTCTGAGCGCTCTCGAACAAACGCCTCCTGAATTGTATGCCGATATTGTGGAAAAAGGTATTTACCTTGCCGGAGGTGGAGCATTGTTGCGCGGACT
>JAGPIU010000025.1 GCA_018054805.1 Paludibacter sp.
GATCTTACAAACTATCAGACCGTATATTCAAAAATTAAAGGTTCGGTAGCAGCTCCTACGGCAGGACTGCATTTTACCAACGAGGTTTTTGAATCACTAAAAAACAACAAAGTACAATTCGAAGAAGTGACGCTACATGTGGGCGCAGGCACCTTTCAGCCTGTAAAAACGCGAGACATTGCCGAACATCATATGCACACCGAAGTTATTTCGGTACAAAGTAAAACCATTGAAAAACTTATAGCTAACTATGGTCAGATTGTAGCTGTGGGAACCACTTCGGTGCGTACACTTGAAAGTCTGTATTATATAGGAGTGCAGTTGAAAGAAGGCAGAGGAGAAGATGCCTTACGGGTTTCGCAATGGACTCCGTACAACATAGAGCAAGAATATGGCACCTGCGAAATGCTGAAAGAAATTCTGAAATATCTCGACCGTATGCAAACTGATACACTGCATGCCGATACGCAGATTATGATTCGTCCGGGATATAAATTCAGAGTAATAAACGGAATGATTACCAATTTTCATCAACCTAAAAGCACCTTATTGCTTTTGGTTTCGGCCTTTGTGGACGGCAATTGGAAAAACATTTACGACTATGCCATGTCGCACGACTTCCGCTTTCTGAGTTACGGCGACAGCTCGTTACTGTTGAAATAGTCAGACAAGCGGAATTACAATTTTCACGGTTGTACCCTCGTCCGGAGCCGACGTAATGAACATTTCGCCATCGAGAAGCGACGTGCGCTCGCGCATCAACATAAGCCCGTGCGAGCTATGCTCCATAAATTCACTATACTCAAAACCCAGCCCGTTATCGGAAATTTCGAGTTCAAGAGAATTATTACGACCGTGCAACGAAACAATAATTTCAGAAGCCTGTGAGTGAACAAGCGCATTGGAAATCGCATCTTCGAAAATGCGATAAAGAATAGTGGACTGTTTCTGCTGAGGCAATTTATCAACTTTACCCAAATCGAAAAAACATTGTTTGGCAGGGTATTTATGATTAACTTCATCAACATATAGTCTGATAGCATCGGGTAAGCCCATCATATAAAGCACCTCATTTCGGAGGCTTGTCATCAATTTAAGCGAAAAGGCCAGCGAATTACCCAGGGTTTTATACACCTCATCCAGTTTATGTATCAGTTCGTCCGACTGTCCCGTCTCATCATTCTTTTTGAATTTTTGCTTGAGTAATCCTATATCCATTTTAAGAGCTGCCAAACTCTGATTCAGCTCATTATCAATTTGAGTGGCCAATACAATTTTTTCTTCCTCGCCGGCATTTTGTAAATGAGAAGCAAAACTTCGCAAAATCCTTTGCGATTTTCGTAATTCGGCTTCTGTCTTTTTCTTCTCTGTAACATCGTTAACTACTGTAAGTAAACATTTTTCATTATCAATGTATATGATTTCGCTTGAGAACTCAGCAGTTATAAGTTCGCCGTTTGCTTTTCGAAACTGCATCGTTCGGCTTACAACTCTGCCCTTTTCATTCAGCTCCGTTACAAAAGCAAAACGGTCGACCTCATCAACCCAGATATTGTTTTGAGTCGTCGATGTACCAATTATTTCAGATGCAAGATAACCGGTAATATGTTCATATCCCTCATTTATCTCAATAACACGTCCTTCGCTTAAGGTTGAAATCATTATACCTAATGGAGAATAACGAAATGCTTTCGAAAATTTCTCTTCCTGCACTGAAATTTCATTCAAAAGTCTTTGATTCACCATTAACGCCAAAAAAAAGATCAGAAAGAAATAGGCTACCTGATACATTAAAGCCACATAGACTTCGAATACACCGGAATTGAAATAACTTAAGTCAGAGAATCCCACAAAAAAATACTTCGACAACCTTACAACACCAATAAACACAAGAAAAACAAACACATAACCCATTGGCTTTGCAATTTTACGCATTACCCCGGTATTTCTGTAAAGCATCAAATGTGCACTCTGCAACGACACAACCATAAGTGCAAAACTCACATTTATATTTCTTAGTTCCTGCGAAGGATAAAAATAAGTAAACACTAAATGTAGTATTAGAAAGAAAACAAACAACAAATAATGTTTCAGGCGCGGTGTTTCTTTGTCGCTGAATTTTTCGAGCCCCACAAAAGCCAGAAAGGCGCCACCCACCACAAAGCCATTAGCCATAATGATCGAAAGGAAATCGGGTATCTTGTCGCGTAGTGCTATCAAAACCAAAGCAAAAAACTGCATCACAATGTACAGCACGATCAGTTCCAGGCCTCTGAAACGTTTTCGATTCTGCCACCACAAAAGAGCCACCACAGCCAGACAAACTACCAGCATTACTACAAAACTGGTATAAAGGGTACGTAAATCAAATGCGTACATATCGTTTCAGATTAATTCGAAAATAAAATTCGATGCAAATATATGAAAAGGGCTGTCACAACAATGACAGAACCTCAAATAAAATGATAGAAAAATCAGTTGATTTATGTTTCCAAACATATCATTTCCTTATCAGACTTAAAATTCAGATCCCAACTGCCATTATTATCATTTGCAGTTGCACTGACTTTTTGCTATTTTTGCACAAATTTTTCAATCAATCGATATTCTCAATGGAAAAGATCATTATTCTTGATTTCGGCTCACAAACCACACAACTTATCGGACGACGTCTGCGCGACCTGAACGAGTATTGCGAAATAGTTCCTTACAACAAGTTCCCCGAAGATACTACTGACATCAAAGGAGTAATTCTTTCCGGAAGTCCGTTTTCAGTGTACGACCCCACTGCATTCAAAACCGACCTGAGCAATATACGCGGAAAGTTTCCTGTTTTGGGAATTTGCTACGGCGCACAATACATTGCTTACACTTCGGGTGGGAATGTGGAAGCTGCCGGTTCACGCGAATATGGCCGTGCCAATCTCGATTTCATTGACAATACCGACCCCCTTTTCAAAGACATTAATCCCGGTTCGCAGATATGGATGTCGCACGGCGATTCTATTACAAAAATTCCTGCAGGTTTCCGCAAAATAGCCAGCACAGCAGATGTGGAACTGGCTGCTTACAAAATAGAAAATGAACCCACCTGGGCTGTACAATTTCACCCTGAGGTTTATCACACACTGGATGGCATTTCGCTGCTTGAAAACTTTCTGAATATTTGTGGTGCTTCGCGCAATTGGTCGCCGGCATCGTTTGTAGAAAGTACTGTAGCTGAACTTAAAGCACAACTTGGCAACGACAAAGTAGTTCTTGGGCTCTCGGGCGGTGTAGATTCATCGGTGGCAGCCGTTTTACTGAACAAAGCCATTGGCGAAAACCTCACTTGTATATTTGTCGATCATGGCTTGCTCCGCAAAAACGAGTTTGAAAATGTAATGAAAGATTACGAACACCTGGGGCTCAATGTAATCGGGGTAAATGCAAAAGATTATTTTTACAAAATGCTCGATGGCGTAACCGATCCGGAAAAAAAACGTAAAATTATCGGCTCAGGCTTTATCGACGTATTCGATGCTGAAGCCAAAAAGATTGATGGTGTAAAATGGCTTGCACAGGGAACTATTTACCCTGACATTATTGAATCATTGTCAATCACAGGCACAGTTATTAAGTCGCATCACAATGTAGGCGGACTTCCCGACAAAATGAATCTGAAACTTTGCGAACCATTGCGACTGCTTTTCAAAGACGAAGTGCGCCGTGTGGGTACCGAAATGGGCATGATGCATCATCTTATCAAACGTCAGCCATTCCCCGGCCCCGGACTTGCCGTTCGTATTTTGGGTGACATAACTCCTGATAAAGTCCGCATTTTACAGGAAGCCGACGACATTTTCATCAACGGACTGCGCGACTGGAACCTATACGACAAAGTATGGCAGGCAGGTGTTATTTTACTTCCTGTACAATCAGTAGGCGTAATGGGCGACGAACGCACTTACGAAAATGCGGTTGCACTGCGCGCCGTAACCTCTACCGACGGCATGACGGCCGACTGGGTACATCTGCCTTACGAATTTCTGGCCAAAATGTCGAACGAAATTATCAACAAAGTAAAAGGTGTAAACCGCGTAGTGTACGACATCAGTTCAAAACCTCCCGCAACTATTGAGTGGGAATAGCCAAAAGAGTTCTGAGTAAAGAGTTCTGAGTAAAGAGTTCTGAGTAAAGAGTTCTGAGTAAAGAGTTCTGAGTTTCAAGTTTCAGAGTTTTGGATTGCATCAAAACTTTGAAACACTGAAACTTTAAAACTCTGAAACATTGGAGTACAAAAATGATTGACACCCATTCACATATTTATTCCGAGGAGTTCGATAACGATCGCGACGAGGTAATTCAACGCGCAAAAGATGCAGGTGTAACAAAAATCATCCTGCCCAATGTCGATAGCGAATCGTTGCCGCGTATGCTTAGTCTCGAAAAAGCATATCCCGGGTATTGCTATGCAGCAATCGGTCTGCACCCTACAAGTGTAAAAGATGATTATAAAAATGAACTTGACATAATAAAACGGGAATTATCACGTAGAAAGTATATAGCTATCGGCGAAATTGGCATCGATTTGTATTGGGACAAAAGCTTTTACAACGAACAGCTAATAGCCTTCACACAGCAATTGCAATGGTCGCTCGACTACAATTTACCGGTGATAATACATGTACGCGATTCGTTTCGCGAAACCATGAACGCACTCGAACCATTCAGAGGAAAGGGACTCAGAGGCGTATTTCACAGTTTTACAGGCGATGTAGCACAGGCTGAAGAAATTATAGATTTCGGAGGATTTTTACTGGGTATTAATGGTATAGTCACTTTCAAGAATTCAGGACTTGCTGAAACATTGAAACA
Source organism: Paludibacter sp. (assembly GCA_018054805.1). The sequence goes on from JAGPIU010000025.1 coordinate 4,858, forward strand.
AATAAAACCCACGCACCTGCTAACCGAAACCGATGCACCTTATCTGACACCCACACCATTCAGGGGAAAGCGTAACGAAAGTGCATATACAAGCCTTATTTGTGACAAACTATCCGAAGTTTACAACATGAAAAAGGAGGAAATTATAGAAATAACAAGCTATAATTCTTTCAATTTATTTGAAAAATCAGAGCCGAAATCATAAAACCATCTAAAAAAACGAGAAAAAAATAATTTATTGGATACAAATTTCAATAAATACATTGTTTTTCGTGATTTTTTCTTAACTTCGCCCCGTTTTGGAGAGGTGCTCGAGTGGTTGAAGAGGTACGCCTGGAAAGCGTATATACGGTGTGGAATCGTATCGAGAGTTCGAATCTCTTCCTCTCCGCAACAAATTCAGGCAGAATGAATTGAAACAAAAAAATAAAACAACAACAATTAGAACATTTAAAAAAAAGTAAAATGAAAAAGGTATTTGCAATCTTATCAATCGTAGCGATTTTCAATTTTGGAAGCACTTTGAACGCAGTGGCACAGGACGCTCCCGCAACAGAGCAGGTAGCCGCAACTGATTCAGCCGCTACTGACTCAGCAGCTACAGCAGTAACAGAAACCACCGAAGATGAAGCAGTGGTTGAAGAAGTAGGTATGCACAAAGCATTGAAACAAAAATTCATCGAAGGGGGTGCTGTGTGGATGACTCCGGTAGCTCTTTGTTTGATCGTGGGTCTTGCATTGTCTATCGAACGTATTCTTTATCTGAGTCTTTCTTCTACCAACACCAAAAAACTTCTCACCAACATCGATGAAGCATGGGACAAAGGTGGTGTAGAAGCTGCAATGGAAGTTTGCCGTAACACTCGTGGACCGGTAGCCTCTATCTTCTATCAGGGTCTTTCGCGTTACGACGAAGGTATCGACGTAGTTGAAAAATCAGTAGCCTCTTACGGAGGTGTTCAGTTAGGTCTTCTCGAAAAGAACCTTACATGGATTTCGCTGTTCATCACACTTTCTCCTTCATTAGGATTCTTGGGAACAGTAATCGGTATGATTCAGGCTTTCGACAAAATTCAGCAGGTAGGTGACATTTCGGCAACTGTAGTAGCAGGTGGTATGAAAGTAGCCCTTTTGACAACTGTATTCGGTCTTATCGTAGCCATGATTCTTCAGGTATTCTTCAACTACATCCTTACTTTGATCGAAAGCATGACAAATGACATGGAAGACTCTTCTATCTCATTGCTTGATATCATTGTTAAACACTCAAAAAAATAATTTGAACAATAAAAGAATTCAGATATGTCAAAAATAATTGAAAAAGCCCCCAAAATTTTAGCTTATCTACTCGTTATTTTATCTGGTATCTTTGTTGCCATGATATATGTGGGTGGAAATGCTGAATCGCTCGAAGTGGGTGGTGAACTGCTTACTGTACCAAAATATACCGACACATTACTATATTGGTCATATTTCCTTATCGGACTGATTGTAGTAATCACATTACTCCTAATCGTATTAGGTTTTGTGAAAAATCTGGTTGCAAATCCGTTATCAGCAATTAAATCTCTTATTCCATTAATTATTTTCGTACTTATTTTCGTTGTGGCATGGTCGCTCGGAAGTGCTGAGAAAATCTCAATTATTGGTTACGAAGGAACTGAAAACGAAGGATTTTGGGCTCAGTTTACCGATATGGTTATCTACGCAAGCTACACATTATTTGCAGCTGTAGTGCTTGCCATTTTCGGAGCAAGAGTTTACACAAGTCTAAAATAAAAAACTAACCGGACAAAATTTGTCCGCAAGATAGAATATTTCAAAATGGGAAAGAAAAGAAAAATTGGCGAGATCAATTCCAGTTCAATGGCTGACATCGCATTTTTGCTCCTGATATTCTTCCTTGTAACCACTTCGATGAGTACAAGTACAGGGTTGTCGCGTCGACTTCCCCCACCACTGCCTCCTGATCAGGTTGTTCCGCCTGTTGATGTAAACAAACGTAACGTTTTCCAGGTTAAAATCAACAGTATGAACGAATTACAGGTACAGGGAGAGTTGATGGATTTGAAGGATTTGCGCGCAAGAGCCAAAGAGTTTATCAAAAACGAGAACAACGATCCAAACATGCCTAAAAAAGAGTTGGTAAATATCCCGTTGATCGGTGAAATTGAAATTACAAAAGAACATGTAATTTCACTTCAGAACGACGTGGACACACAATATCAGGCATATATCGATGTACAAAACGAATTGGTAGCTGCTTATAACGAACTTAGGAACGAACTGGCTCTTCAGAAATTCGGAAAAGTTTTTGACGAACTCGAAGAAGACCAGAAGAAAGCTGTTCAGGATGTATATCCTCAGAAAATTTCGGAAGCAGAACCTAAAAATTATGGAGGAGTAAATAATGGCACAAATTAGAAAAGACAAAGAAAGAGAAACGCCGGCGTTAAGCACATCGTCGCTTCCCGATATTATCTTTATGTTCCTCTTCTTCTTTATGGCCATTACCACCATGAAAGAGGTTACATTTAAGGTTAGAGTTTCATCTCCAATGGCTACCGAGGTTCAAAAACTCGAAAACAAATCTCTGACACGTTACGTGTACATTGGTAAACCGATGGAAGAATATCAAAGAGCTTTTGGCTCGGAAACACGTATTCAGCTGGGTGATGCCTTTGCTGATGTGACTGAACTTGAAGAGTTTATTGTACTTGAAAGAAGTGCAATGAGCGAGAACGATCAGAATCTGATGACTGTATCAATTAAAGCTGACAAAGACACCAAAATGGGTATTATAAACGATGTAAAACAGTCGTTGCGTAGAGCATACGCACTGAAAATCGTTTATGCAGCAAGCAAGCGTACAAGTTATTAATGCAAACACTTATTTTCAATATGCAAAACCGCTACACAGAAATGTGTGGCGGTTTTTTTTTATAAAACATCAGCCATTCCGGTTCGGAGTATTACAAAACAGAAAGATCCGAAACCCTTATAAAAAAGCATCTGACACAACAATATCAGAGTCAGTTTCAACTGCATAGCAGTTTTTATTTAAGCCCTCCCAAATTCATATTTTTTTTGTACTTTTGCAGTCTTGTAAAAAACAGCAAAATTCCTATTCAGATATGGCAAAATTTAAAGAATACTCCGGACTTAACCTGTCGAACATCAACAAAGAAATACTCGAACGCTGGCAACAGCTTGATGTTTTCCATAAAAGTATCGAAACCCGCGAGGGAAAACCCTCGTTTGTATTTTATGAAGGACCGCCTTCGGCAAATGGTATGCCGGGTATTCATCACGTAATGGCACGCGCTATCAAGGATATTTTCTGTCGTTACAAAACCATGCAGGGCTTTCAGGTAAAACGTAAAGCCGGTTGGGACACACACGGGCTTCCCGTAGAACTTGGTGTGGAAAAATCGCTCGGCATTACCAAAGAAGATATTGGTAAAAAAATCAGCGTAGACGAATATAACGCAGCCTGTCGCCATGATGTAATGAAATACACCCGCGAATGGGAAGACCTGACTACAAAAATGGGATATTGGGTGGATATGAACGACCCGTATATCACTTACGACAACCGATACATCGAAACATTGTGGTGGTTACTCAAACAACTTTACAATAAAAATCTGCTTTATAAAGGCTACACCATTCAGCCATATTCTCCGGCTGCCGGAACAGGACTTTCGACTCATGAACTAAATCAACCGGGTTGCTATCGCGATGTGAAGGACACCACCTGTGTAGCGCAATTTCACCTCCCCTTAATCCCCTCCAAAGGAGGGGAAACAGTTGGCGAGCGAAACTTCGTACAACTAAATAAAGTATTTAGCGCTCACTCCCTCTCCTTTGGAGAGGGTTGGGGTGGGGTATATTTTCTTGCATGGACAACCACGCCATGGACATTACCCTCGAATACAGCGCTTTGCGTTGGACCGAACATCGATTACGTATTAGTTAAATCAACAAATCCATATTCCAAACAAGAGTGCAACCTAATTCTTGCCGAAGCATTATTAACTCAAGTACTGGGCAAAAACGAATGTGAAATTCTCGGAAAATGTAAAGGTTCCGACCTTGCCGGAATGGAATATGAGCAGCTTATTCCCTGGGTAAATCCGGGTGAAGGCGCTTTCCGTGTTATCACAGGCGACTTTGTAACCACCGAAGATGGTACCGGGATTGTTCACATTGCTCCTACTTTTGGTGCCGACGACGACCGTGTGGCCAAACAAAACGGTGTTCCACCGATGCTGCTAATCGACAAAGATGGTAACCGTCAGCCTATGGTGGATCGCAGCGGAAAATTCTTCACTATCGAAGATCTCGATACC
>JAGPIU010000026.1 GCA_018054805.1 Paludibacter sp.
ATTAATATACAAGCTCTCCCGAAAATTCTTTACTTACATCTTTACCGGCCAAACCGTCGGCTGTACCTTTGTAAGCGTGTTTGCGTTTGTATTCTTTATCCCACAAGTTGGGTGCATCATCCGGAATCCAGTATTCGTGCTCATCGGGATGATCCGAAATGCCCCAGATAGTAATTCCGTATTGTTTGTCCTTTGGAATATATTTTTTGTACGATTCAATCACGAAACGATACATTTCAGACTGTTTGGCATAGTCATCGAGTGTCGGACTGCTGGTATTTACCTTAATATCAAGCTCAGATACTTTGATAAGTTTACCTGTGGCGCCCAGTTTTTGGAACATCTGACTGATTTTGGCTGTATCGCTGGTAATGCTGATGTGCATTTGTGTACCAATACCATCTACAGTAGCGCCCTGACTTTCGATGTATTGTACATATTCGATAAGGCCATCGCATTTCTGCAAACTGTACTCCAGATTGTAATCGTTGATAAACAGAATATTATCAGGATTTCCATACTCACGGGCAAGCTTAAAGGCTTTCACTGCGAAATCTTTTCCAAGATATTTTACCCAGTAAAATTCATCTGTGGCCTGTTCGGCTACATCACCATCTCGCAACGTTCCATTTTCTTTCATCGGTTCATTTACCACATCCCATGCTTTTACATTGTCTTTGTAATGAGTCATCATGTTCTGAATCCAATGGGTCATTGCGCCATCAATCAACGCGCGTTTTTCTTCATCGGTTTTTTCGATAATGGTCACACTTTTAGCCTTGCGACGGGCACCTGCAGGAGTGTTTTTAGAAACCACAATATTGTCGATATAGAAAGTGGCCGCTGTTTCGCCAAAGTCGAATATAAATTTATCACGGTCGGCCTTGGTTGGTTTCAGTGTTTTCTGCACCTGAGTCCAGGTTGTCCCCACTGTAATGCCTCCATAATAATCAGCATTGTAGTCGGCACCCTGAATCTCAACCTGCAAAGCTGCAGTAGTAGAAGCTTTAACCATAAACGTACAATTATACTCCACGTCCTGTTCAAGAGGAGTGCTGAAAGTATATAATTGTTGTGCGCTATAATTGCTTGCAGCAGTAGGATTAGTAAGTACCATACTGTAACCTGTGTCGCCAAAGCCTTCGCCCTGAGCCGAAACTGCGCGGGTTGAACTATTACCCCAGCCTCCCCAGCCTGAAAGCGAACCATTTTCAAAATCGCCGTTTGAAATAAGATTCACTACTGTCGGAGCTGCATCTTTATCCACTACTTTAATATTATCCACATCGATATAATAAGTCACTCCCGGAAGATATCCAAGGTCGAAATTCATTTTAAACGAAGTACCTGTAAAAGCATCGTCGTTGGCATTAAGTGTAAAAACCACCTGCTGCCAGGTAGAATTTGTTACGAACGCTTCGGTTGTTGACCCATTTGCATACCAATCCATCCAGGGATAATTATTATTCAAACCACTGAACGAAATACGACCTTTTCCGGCAATATCGCTTTTAATAAAAAACGACACTTCGTAAGTATGATCGGGTACAATAGCAATATCGGGCGTTGTAAGTTGTAAACTCCATGCATTGGCCGAAGTACCCGATGATTTCATCACCAAAGCTTTTGCGCTGGCCGAAAGTCCTTTTCCATCCTCCACAGCAATGCCATCTCCCGGATTATTTCGTGCCCAGCCACTGAAGCTACCATCTTTCAAGCCTGTAAGATCAATGGCATTGGCGCCTGGAGCGTCAGGCAAAACAGTTGGGGCAATTAAACCATTGAGGTAAGATGCGTTCTGATTTTGGTGCCAAACCAGTGTATGACCGTACATTGTAAGTCCGGCTTCCTGTACTTGCGCCAGCATTGCATCTACTTTTGTAAAATTAATCTGGCCATTGGAACCCACCATAGCTCCATGCTTCATTTCGTAGCCAATTACCACTTCGTCGAAATTGGCATTTACAATATTGCGGTAAGTTTCGTTGTTCATATAAAAATCGAGACCCACACCTACTCCGAGTTTAAAATCAGTATAGTTTTTAAGCACTTCGTAGCGCTCAATTTTTTCGGCCAGTGGCAATGGTAAATCCGACATAGCAACTTCGCCTTTGTTCGGGTCTTTGTACCATTCCATAATCATATCGTCGCACGAGCTAAACATAAAGCTCACAGCAGCAGCCAGCGACAGCATTTTGATATATTTCATTTTTCTGTATTATTTAAAAGGTTATTCATTGCTTGTTACCGGAAAATCGCTGTACTCAGGTTTGACAAGCGATACCACACGCCAGTTGTCGGTATATACTTTTACTGAAGTAGCCGAGGACACAAATTCAGTTTCGTCAGCATCGTTCTTCGTAATATCCGAAAGTTTAAAGTCTGAGTTTTCGAAGAAGAAACCAAAATTCTGCCAGCTTGCACCTTCACGATAAACCAAAACATCTTCGAAAGTATAAACCTGATCGGTCGACGCGAATGCGTAGAATTTATTCAAAGGAATCGTTACAGTCACCCAACCTTTGGTAGAGAAAGGAACCACAGCTTTGTTTTCAATCCAGGGCACATAATTGTAAACCGCACCAGTCCATTCGCCACCATTAAAGTTATTAGCCATACAAATTTTCAGGAAGCCGGTATTTACCCATTCTTCAGGTACAAAAATATCGAACTGTAAAGCCACATCGGCCACCGGAGTTTCGGCAGGAATAAACGGTGTGAGCTGAGCACGCCAGTTATCCACATCGTTTCCGGCAGTCCACACTTCGGTATTACGGTTTTTAGCAGCGGGGAACGAAGCCAGACGTGCTGGTCGGTGCGCTACATATTTTCCCTGCGACATTGCGCCCGGAGCACCAATAGGAGCCGATTCGAGATCAGTGTCATCGAGCATACTGCCTGTTTCGCTCCAGCTCCAAAAGCCCTGCTGACCGTTGCCATCAAAATCGAGCAACACACCGCGTTTTACGTTGAAGTAAGCAGATGAATATGCACCACCATTGGCACCTTCCACCAAAATGGAACCTCCATCGGCCGAAACACCAGCAGGCACTGCCACTTTACAGAATTTCCCATCTTCGTCCGACACAATTCCTTCGGTTACAACCACATCGCCGGGGAAAGTAATTTTCTCTATTTCAACCAATCCGGTTCCGTTTATCACTATGGTATCGCCAGCCTGAGGCATTGTATGCGAAACAGAAGTAATAGCAGGCGCAGCCGAGCGAATTTCGAAATTATAGGTCAGTTCTGTGGCAGCTTTGATAATACGAATGGTATTACGTACATCGTCGGATGCTTTTGAAGTTGGCGTTTCTCGCGAAATTTGCACAAGCAAATTATTATCGGTTACATACACAGGGTTTATATAAGTTTCGTAACCGTTCACCAACACTTTTTTCACTCCGGCAAAACCTTTACCCTCGAGACGGAGAACCTGACCCAAACGGGCAAAAGTAACAGGACGATCAGGCACATCGGAGTCTGCATCTTCGAGATAAACAGCACTCACACTGATAGGTGTGCTCGCACTTTCGTCGGTTTCGTCGCACGAACTAAGTAAAGGCAGGACAAAAAAGCTGCATAGAAGCAAGGCCACTGTCCATAATTTATTGTTTAATATTATATTTTTCATTATTTCGTCGCTTAATTAGTTAAACAAATCTGTAATCCTTTCTTCGGTAAATGTATAGTTTACCGGAGCCATTTTCAAAAGCGGGTTTTGAACCATTTCCGATTCGGGATAAGGCAGCAGCAGTCGTTCGGCTGTGGCCGGATTTACGGGACGTGTAGTGGTTTCTTCCGATTTTTCGAGTGTATGCGCATTTTTATCGTAAGTGTACGAACCATTGTGTGCACGATCCTGTAACTCAATATAATTCAGCACCTCCTGTTGTTTGTAGTATGAGCGACTAAGCAGGTCGTACCAGTACAAACCTTCCATGGCAAACTCTACGCGGCGTTCGTGACGAATAGCCTGATAATCGAGTGTTGTGCGTGCAGGTACTTTGGCACGGGCACGAACCATATTAAAATACTGAAGTGCTTTTGCATCGGTAGTGCTGGCATTGTTTCCCAAAATAGCTTCAGCATAATTCAGATACACTTCGGCCAAACGAATCATATAAGTATTCAGAGCCGAATTCATACGCGACGATTTGCCATCGGTATCTTTGGTTGAGCCTACAACTCCTTTTTTTACATTACAACGGTCGGTCGCTTTTTCGTACAAATAGCCACCATTTGCTTTGTTTATTTCGGGATATACATCGCCATAAGCCATAAATGTAGCTTTACGACGAAGGCTGTCTTCGCGCTCATATTCGCTCATCATATCGTACGAAGCAAAAGTGTAATAACCCCAGGCAGCGTCGTCGCCGGTAATTTCAGAGCCATTTGCAAAATAAGCCTGATGTGTGTTAATCACTCCGTAATCGCCGTTTGGCACCCATTGAAGCGCAAAAAGCGACTCTTTATTGTTATTGTTTTCCACTTTAAAAAGATCGGCATAGTTTCCCACAAGCGAAAGTCCGCTTTCTTCAATAACCTTTTCGGCAGCCTGACGGGCAAGTCCCAGATAAGTTTCGTTACGCAAACCGCTGTTTGGATTATCGCTGATACCCGACACATGCAGGTACACCCTCGAAAGCATGGCAAAGGCACTCCATTTGGTAAGGCGTCCGGCCTGACCTACAGTGGCAGGAAGATGTTTGGCTGCAAACTCAAGATCGCGCATGGCAAACTCGAAAACCTGATTGCGTGGATTAGTATTTACAATAGGATTGTTTACCAGCACCGAGTTATCTTCAATCAGAATGGCATTGCCCCAAAGTGAAGCCAGATACCAGTAAGCAGTACCACGCATAAAGCGGGCTTCAGCTATGGCTACATTTTTCTGTTCATCAGTGACATTTTTCGAATTCTGCTGAATATTATTTATTGTGTTATTGGCTTGTCCCACTACATTGTAAAAAGCCTGCCATGCCGACACAAGCGGACCGGTAAGCGAAGTTTCAGTGAGGTCGGTAAACGGATAAATATAATCGGAATAGGGAGCATAGAGATTATTACTTCGTCCATCGCCCAGGCCGTAATAAAATTTATCATTAAAATCGAACCACACTTTGTTGTACAAGCCTGCAGTGGCAGCACGAAGGTCGTTTTCCGACTGGAAAAAGTTATCGAGTGTTACGCGGTCGTTGGGCGACACTTCGAGGAAACTCTCGTCGCAGGCCGTGAGTGTGAGTGAGCCTGCCAGCACCAAAGCGCTTAATATTTTATTATATGTCTTCATATTACTTTCTGTTATAAAAAGATTAGAATGTAAGGGTTAATCCGAATGTATAAATGCGTGGCGAAGGATAGCGCGCATTGTCGATACCGGTAAGCAGTGCACTTTGATCGATCGAACCAATTTCAGGATCGTAGCCCGAATATTTGGTAAATGTGTAAAGATTCTGCAGGTTGGCATACAATTTCAGATCGGAAATACCGATTTTTGAAACCCATTTTTTAGGAATGAAATATCCGAACGACACATTCTGAATACGCAGATAAGAACCATCTTCCACAAAACGATCGCTGTAGCGGTAGTTCGACGACGAAGCTGCCGACGAAGCTGCCATACGTGGCATATAAGGATCGCCACCGGTAATTTGCACATTGCGATAATCGTTAGGACCATTCGGATCGATAAGTCCGAGTCGGGCATAAGTAGTGGCCGATTTCAGCAAATTGGTGTTTTCGCGTGGATTTTCGAGCCAGCGACGCTGATAATTCACCACCTCGTTTCCATAAGAACCTGAAAGGCTGACGGTAAGATCGAAATTTTTGTAGGTAAATGTATTTCCGATACCATAAGTAAAGGCCGCTTCGGGGTTTCCGATATATGTACGGTCGTCCTGATTAATCACACCATTGCCATCGCGGTCTTCGAAAATATAGTCGCCAATCCAAACACCACTTTCACCAATGGTCATTCCTTCGGGAAGTGCTGTGGGCACTACATTTCCTGCATCATCTTTATAATAAAAATCGGTGGCTTTTTCGAAACGTCCAATCACCTTGTAACCATAAAATTGTCCGATAGGCTGACCCACTGCGGTGCGTGTTACTATCGTCGTTTCGGAACCTTCCTGAATGGTGCGGTCGAGGATACTCGATTCGGTATCAAGCGACAACACTTTGTTACGGTTGAGCGAGAATACAAAATTCGATTTCCAGGTGAAACCTTTTTTATCGACATTTACAGTATTCAATGTCAGCTCAATACCTTTATTTTCGAGCGATCCGATATTTGCCCATGGCGAAGAAGTTGAGCCCTGTCCGGCTGTTCCCACATAAGCAGGCAAAGGCAAACGGAGCAAAAGGTTGTTGGTTTTCTTATAATAAAGGTCAGCAATCAGTTCAATGCGGTTGCGGAACAAACTCAGATCGAGACCAATGTTGCTTGAGTTAGTGGTTTCCCACTGCAAATCAGGATTGGCTGTATTTCCGCTTAGCAAAGCAGTTCCCCAAATAGTAGCGACAGTGGCCATTGTAGAAGTGTAAGCATAATCTTCTACATTCTGATTACCCACAGCACCCCAACCCAAACGGAGTTTAAGGTTGTTCACCACATCATTGTCGGCCAGAAACGATTCGTTTGAAACTTTCCATGCCAAAGCAGCCGATGGAAACCATCCCCAGCGATTTCCGGCAGCAAATTTCGATGATCCGTCGCGACGAAGTGTAGCAGTAAGCAGATATCGGTCGTCGAATGAGTAAAAAGCACGTCCGAAATATGAAAGCAGTGAATTAGCACCACTACTGCCACTATTTTTAGCCGAATTGGCATCTCCTGCGTTCAGGTCGTGCGCCACATTGGTGATAAAACCATTGCGGAAGCCCATCAGATATTCCCACTGCGACTTTTGCATTTCCTGTCCGAGCATAAAGTTCAGATTGTGCACATCGCTGAATGTTTCGTTGTAAGTCAATAAGTTACGCCACGACCAGAATTTACTGTAGCTTTTTGAGCGTTCCGATTCGATAACTTCATTTTCAATGGCTCCGAATTTATACGAAGGATTAAAACGGTAGGTGTTGTTCATTCCGTAATCGAACGACAGTTCTGTTTTGAATGTAAGGCCTTTCATCAAAGCAGCTTCGAGATATGAATTGGCACGGACACCCGTTTTTTCGTTGTAGTTTTCCTTGATCATAGCCAATCCTACAGGATTGTTTTGTACATATTCATCGGTATCAGGACCATCGAAAGTACCCTCGGCATTACGCACCGACACGTTAGGAGTTTGTTTCAGTGCTGTTTTAATCAACGATTCATCGGCTACAGTCACATTTTGTGTAGAGTTGCTAAAGTTGAAATTCACACCCGTCTTCAACCATTTTTTCAGCTGTGCATCAATGTTCGAACGCAGGTTTAGTCGCTCAAAACCCGAACCAATGGCAATACCGTTTTGATTGAGATAACCTGCTCCAATAGCATAGTTTACCTGCTCATTGCCACCAGTCATCGAAATGTTATGGCTAGTCATTGGGGCTTTCGAAAACATTTCGCTTTGCCAGTCGGTACCAGCACCAAGCAATTCGGCACGAACAAAAAAGTCGTCGCCCATTACAATGGCAGCTTCCGTGCGCGCGTTCTTATGTATGGCATATTCCTGAAGATTCATCATCTCCAGTTTATTTGGCATTTCCTGCCAGCCTGTATAGCCGTTATAAGTGATTTTCGCTTCGCCTTTTTGGCCTTTTTTGGTTGTAATCATAATCACCCCATTGGCAGCGCGCGAACCATAAATAGCTGTGGCCGAAGCATCTTTCAATACATCCATCGACACAATGTCCGAAGGATTTATCGATGAAAGCGGATTTTCTGATCCTGAAGCACTTGAACCATCAATAATGACGCCATCGATCACGAAAATTGGTTCGTTAGAAGCATTTAGTGAGTTGATACCACGAATACGAATTGAAGAACTGGCACCCGGCATACCTGAATTTTGCTGAATCTGAACTCCGGCTGCACGCCCCTGAAGTATCTGATCGATAGAAGTGACCACTGATTTTTGAATAGCATCACCCGAAACTGAAACAACCGAACCTGTTACATCAGCACGTTTCATTTGTCCGTAACCCACTACCACTACTTCTTCGAGCCCGAGCACGTCAGCATCGAGTGTCACATCGAGTTGTGTTTTGCCATTTACAGGCACTGTTTTGGTTTTGTAGCCGATATAAGTAAATACCAACGAGGCATTGCGACCCACGCGTATTTCATACTTACCATCGAGGTTCGTAATGGTACCATTTGTTGTACCCGCCTCCACTACATTCACACCAAGGAGCGTTTCTCCTGTGGCATCTTTAATCGTTCCCCGTACTGTGATGGACTGAGCCCACAAAGCCACCGGCATACACAGCATGAAAAATGCAAATATTAATTGCTTTTTAATTGTGATTTTCATGTGATTTTTGTTTGTTTTCTTTTAAGGACACATGAAACCTGCAAACAATGCCGTTCTCATGTGATTTTTATTATTCTCTCAGATTAAAGTTTTGCTCCCTTTTTTCAGGTCGCGTACGTACATCAAAAAAATAAATGCTCAAGCGGAAAATCCGTTTAGCTTTTGCAGATATATAACCGACTTCTGCAATTTCGTTTGTTAGAATGTGATTTTTCACTCTTTTATTCGTCCATAAAATTAGTTTTTTTATTTGTTTATTAATTATCCTTTTTATCTTATTTTTCAAATTGTATTTTGTACATTATGTCCTGTGCAAAGATAAAATACTAACATTCTTTTTACAGAGTAATATCATATCATCTTTTTGCTCAACTGTTACATTTGGCTTGTATTTGTAACATTTTCTTTCCTGTATGTTACACAGCCATAAAAACTAATCAGATCACAGATATATTCAGACCGGATTTGGAACATAAGTCTAAACTTGATGACATGACACCCATCCTACAGATTTACTTTTTACTACCTTTGTCCTTTCGTTTAAATTTCCAACACATTATTATTAAGATGAAACAACTTCGAATTCCTGCTTTACTCATACTTTTTTGCCTTCCGTTAGGACTTATCGGACAAAACAAAGTCAGCACCCGCATTATGGAAATGGGACGCACCGACAACCGCACCATGCAGCATC
>JAGPIU010000222.1 GCA_018054805.1 Paludibacter sp.
ACATAATCATTTGAAATTTAATACCATGAGTCAAAAAAACTACTTTCTGCTGGCCATTCTTGCGCTTAGTACATTGGTTCAGGCAGCCGAGCCTGTAAAGTTTAAATTGTACGGGTTTGTACGTACTGAAGCCTTTTACAACAGTCGCGAAAATACACAGGCGATGGACGGATTGCTCAATCTGATTCCAAAACCCATTCAAAATAATCTTACCGGCGACGACATTAACGGAACTTCTCAACTCGAAATGCTGAGTGTGGCAACACGTTTGGGGGTGGACATGAGCGGAACAGAATTTCTGGGAGCAAAAGCAAGTGCTAAAATCGAGGCTGATTTCTCGGGCGTTGGCACCACATATTTTCTGTTCAATCTTCGTCAGGCAAATGTAAAACTAAACTGGGAAAACACCGAACTTCTCGTGGGACAAACATGGCATCCGCTTTTTGGAAATGTGCTTCCCACACACAATTCGCTGAATATCGGTGCACCGTTTCAGCCCTTCAACCGCAGTCCGCAAATTCGTGTAAAACAGAACATCACCTCCGGCCTTTCGCTTACCGGGGCGGCCATTTATCAAATGCAGTTTCTTTCGCAGGGGCCAAACGGAGCATCTGCAGTTTATCAGAAACAAGCCATGCTTCCCAATCTGAACCTCACAGCCGAATACAAAACCACACACTGGCTTTCGGGGGCAGGCCTTGATTTTAAAGTAATTCGTCCGCAATACAATGAGCGTCTGGCTTCGACAAGCTTTGTGGCTTTCTCGCAGTACAGCGACAATATGCTGCAACTGAAAGCTAAAGCCATCCTTGGCCAGAATCTTACCGATCATTTGATGATAGGTGGATATGGAGTCAGTGCAATCAATTCAGGTGTAACAGAATATACAAACCTGAATACCTTCACTACATGGTTTAATGCCGAATATGGCAAAAAATGGCAGGTAGGTATTTTTGCAGGATTGTCGAAGAATCTGGGAAGTGATAAAACATTATTTCAAATTCCTGTTATAAATAATGTAATTGTTTACGGCAATGGATTTTACAACACATCTCAGGAAATGACCGACCAACTCTGGCGTGTGGTTCCTCACATCAACTATTCGTATTCCAATATCAAAATTGGTCTCGAATATGAACTTACAAATGCAATGTTTGGACGTGTGCAGGCCAACGGAAAAGTTGCAAATCCATACGATGTAAACAATCATCGCGTTATGGCCATGATCAGTTATAATTTCTGATAAAAAAACTTCGGTCTTTATGGCAGGATTATTGCTAAAGAAATGACTTTGAAACAATAAACAGTGTTACTTTGGCGTTGAAGAAATAGTTTAAAGTATTGAAATTTATGAGAAAAGTTCTGATCTTATTAGCAATAATCATTTATACAAACGGATTTTCACAGCAGTCATTTCGCACTGCTGTGTTCAATCCCGATATACGAACGCTTCAGATTTTGCCTGTAGGCGAAAAATACCTTCCTCCGGTTATCACACTTAACAGCGACGAACGGCTCGAAGTGAAGTTCGACGAAATGTCGCACGAAGCACATAATTACGGCTACAAAATTGTACATTGCAATGCTGATTGGACGCCATCGGGACTGCTCACCACCGAATATCTGAGTGGCTATACCACAGCCAATATTACTGAATATATTCTTTCGCAAAACACCACATTTCTTTATACACATTACCGGTTTCAATTGCCCAACGACGAAATTCAATTTAAAGTCTCGGGAAATTATGTGGTTCAGATTTACGAGGACAATCAGCAGGACAAGCCCCTTGCGCAAGCCTGTTTTTCTATCGTAGAGCCTCGTGTTAGCATTTCGGCAAAGGTACGCGGCAATACCGACACTGAATTGAACAATCGGCTGCAACAGCTCGATTTCGAGGTGGTGCTCAATGGAGTGAATGTACGCGAAGCATCCACTGAGGTAAAAGTGCTTATACGCCAGAATAATCGTATCGACAATGAGGTAAGCGGCATACAAGCCACTTATATTTCCGGCAACAAGTTATCGTACATCAACAATAAAGAACTGATTTTCGAAGGTGGAAATGAGTTTCATCGCTTCGACATTTCGTCAGTTTATGCTGCCAGCGAAGGAATTGATGAAATTAAATACGTTCAGCCACATTACGAGGTGTTTCTGACTCCCGACAAAATACAAACTTCGCGGAATTACATGCACGAATTTGATGTAAACGGCAAGTTTGTGATCAATTATCAGGAAGCCATGTCCGACAGCAATTACGAAGCTGATTATATGTGGGTGAACTTCAGTTTACCGGCCAAATCTCCCTTTTTCGACGGACAGGTTTATCTTGGTGGAGACTTCAATTACAACATTTACGATGGCCGTACACGCATGATGTACGACAACGATAGCCAGCAATACTATCAGAAAGTACTTTTGAAACAGGGAGGTTATAATTATCAGCATCGCTTTGTACCAAAAAACTCGAAAAAAGCATTTGTAGAGCGTGTTGACGGAAGTTACTGGCAAACCGGAAACGAATACAGCATTTACATTTATCACCGTGGCTGGGGCGAACGCTACGATAAACTGGTGGGAGTAAAACAGATACAGTAAAAGAGAGAAAAAAAATGAGGGGGTGACTTACAATCACCCCCTCAGCATATTATTATGTTTCAAAAAATCAGTGTTTGAAATTTTCAACTGCTTTCGGGTCATGTTTGTATTTAAAGAAAACAGCAAACAATACGGCCACAACTAACGAATAAGCTGCAAAAACCAACCAAATGCCCGACCAGTCTTTCACATGCGTTACAGGATCTTCGAACCATTTAGCAATCACAA
>JAGPIU010000223.1 GCA_018054805.1 Paludibacter sp.
AAAAGATTCGTTACGAACCGACAATCCCCAAATACCATCGGACACGTTCATGGTTTGCCACATAAGCCGGAATGGAGTATCTTCGGTAAAGTTTTGCCAATAAGCTGAAATTCTAAACTGATGCACTGTGGCATCGAGTTTCATACTTTGCGAAATAATATGATTTCCCAATACATTTATCTGATCGGGTGCAGCAGCATCGACACCACCCGAAGAAGCTGTAAACACTTTCACCAAATCAGAAAGTTTCGAAGGCTGTGGCCCATACACAGGCGAATGTCCACCCCATTGCGCCACATGATCGAGTCCGTACTGAAACCGCACAGGCAACAGCCCGCCAAAGCGAAAATATGCATATTTATGATGCAAAAACGGATCTACTTCGTACACATTGTCGTTGAACCAACCGTGCGAAAGTCCGCCACGCACTTCGGCATAACCTGCAGTAAACGGAACTGCGGTAAACTCGTCAATACCAACCCAAATCTTTGGCATGGGCCGATTGTTTTTCGAGAACATAAATCCACCTGCCGATAAAGTACTGTCCTGATTACCATAATGCTCTTTTATGGCTCCCACTCGTGCACCAAGTTTATGCCATCGGGCTTTTAAGTAATACTCCTGGGGAATTAGCAAAGTTTTCTGATTATCGCTCAGAAAAACGGCTGTGGCTCCATAACCATAATCAAATTCACCACTGCTATCCATTGCTTTGGCAAATCCGGCTTCGGTATTAAATCCGGCACCACGCTCGGTTATTGCACCATAACGGTTGCTATGCAGCCAGAAAGGCGAATATCGACCTGTGGAAAGCAATACCGAAGTACCAAAATGATATTCCACGCTATCTTTTTGCGCTTTTAAATCAGTCACAAATACTCCGAGAAAAAGCAGTATAAATATTTTCAACAAATTATTTCGTTTCATGGTCAGGCATTTTTTAAGGTTCGAAACTCCATAAATCGTTGATCACCATGCTGTCGTTTTCGCCCATACCAATATACACACGACCTTTCAGTACAAATGCAATGGCGTTTTCGCGACCGGATTCAAGCATCCCACGATAATACCAAACATCTTTGTCCGCATCGTATTCCATTATATCCGGCAGTAATTTACCATTGGTTTCAGTACCGCCAAAATGACGTCCTGTAGCTACAAACACACGTTTACCTACAGCAAAACTCAGCGCATTTACACGGCCACCATCAGGCATTTCCCGACGTTTTTTCCAACTGTCGTCCGAAGGCAGATATTCCCACCAATCGTTCAGATTATAAGTATGATAGCCTGTACCAAAGAAAATCCTTCCATCGGCATTGAGTGCAGTAGCAATGGCTCTCGAAGTAGAAATAAAATCTTTTATCTGTGTCCAGCTATCGGTAAGCGTATTATATTTCCAGAAATTATTCGAAAAAGCATAACTATTAAAACCGGCTCCCACATAAATATCGTTTTCGTGCACAAAACTTACACATCCGCTTGTAAAAGGCGTACCTGTTAGTTCGCCGGGATAGTCAGCCTTTCGTTTCCATATATTTGTTTTGGAATCGTACATCCACCAATCACGCAGATAAGCTTCGTTTACATAAACTCCTCCTTCAGATTGATAACCCAAACCCACATAAGCTTTTTCAGCACAAACTTCAGCCACAGCATTTACACGAGCCAATCCGGGAAAATCAGCCTTTCTCTCCCAACTATTCGATTCAGGATAATAAGCCCAGCAATCGTTCAACGCTCCTGAAAAAAGCCATTGACGACCAAGCGCCAAATAAGCAGTATCATTTATTACAAACGATACGGCTGTGGAGCGACCACCAGCAGGGTGATCTGCCATTTTTTGAAAAGTAATTTCGGGATAGGGAGAAGGTTCAGGCTGATCGCAGGCCTGAAAAATGAGCAGACATAAAAACAATAAACAACTGAAATGCTTCATATAAAAAAGAATTGCGTTTATCCCCTACCCTGTTTGGTTGGAATAAACGCAAAAGTACATTTTTTTATCTGATTTTGAAATAAAATCAACAGATTAAATTCTCACCTCAATACCTTCGTTTTTCAGATATTGCTTCAGCTCGGGAATGCCGATTTCTTTATAATGAAAAATACTCGCTGCAAGGGCTGCATCGGCTTTTCCTTCGTTGAATACATCCACAAAATGAGCCATTGTACCGGCTCCGCCACTTGCCACCACAGGTACATTTACTGCCTCGGAAACAGCGCGTGTAATGTCGAGTGCAAAACCATCCTTCGTTCCATCGTTATTCATGGAAGTAAGCAAAATCTCACCTGCACCCAATCGCACAGCCTCTACGGCCCAATCCACCGTTTTAATGTCGGTAGACACACGTCCGCCATTCAGAAACACAAACCATTCGCCATCAATACATTTCGTATCAATAGCCAACACCACACACTGACTTCCAAACTGTGCAGCCAGATCGCTGATAAGCTGCGGATTACGTACAGCAGCAGTATTCACCGAAATTTTATCGGCACCACAAGCCAACAGTACCGACACATCTTCCACACTCGAAATACCACCACCCACTGTAAAAGGAATGTTGATATGTTGTGCAATGCGCGTCACAAGTTCTGAGAGGGTTTTACGCTTTTCGTTGGTAGCTGTAATATCAAGAAAAACAAGTTCGTCGGCACCCATTTTGGCATACAATGCACCAAGTTCCACAGGATCGCCCACATCGGTAATGTTCAGAAAATTAATTCCTTTTACCGTTTTGCCATCTTTTATATCCAGGCAGGGAATAATTCGTTTTGCAAGCACGTTTTTATTTGTTTATTTTGGGTTTCGCGTTTCAG
>JAGPIU010000224.1 GCA_018054805.1 Paludibacter sp.
AACAACGAGTACGAAACCGATGCCGAAGTGACACTGGCCTGCGAAGCCGAATGGACAAACCCTGCCGGACAAACTCAGAATTTCAGCGAAGCACTGGCCGCACATTTACTGGAAATTACAAACCGGAAACCAGGTAAAGTGCTCGACCTGAATGCTGACACCGGACGACTGGCTTTTGAGCTTGCCCCTTTTGCCGATAGTATTACTGCCATCGACTTCTCTGCACGCTTTATTCGCATGCCCGTACAAATGCTTGAACAGGGATTTATACGCTATATTGTAACCGATGAGTGCGAACTGGTGCATTACCGCGAAATAGTATTGAACGAAAAAGTAAACAAAGCAGGCAGTGAAAACATACAGTTTTTGCAGGACAATGCCAATAATCTGAAAGCACTTTACAGCGGGTACAACCTGATTGTGCTGCCTCAACTGCTTGAGGAGCTGACATCGCCTGTTGACTTTTTGCAGAAAATACACGAACGATTGCTGCCCGGTGGTTTGCTGGTGATTGCATCCACCTACGACTGGGACCGAAACCGCATAGAACGAACACAACGCCCCGGAGGATTTAAGCGCGATGGCGAGCCTGTCAGTTCGTACGAAGGCATAAAAGATATTTTAAGTGCGCATTTCAGCGAATTCGCACAAGCTGTAAATATGACGCAAATCAGGCCATTATCGTCGCGCACAAGCGAATACCGCACTTGTGAAGTGAGCGTATGGCAAAAGAGTAATTAAGAATTTATAAATAATGGGATCGGAATAGAATTATTGTTTTCGAAGTCACGAAAAATAATATTATCTTAGTGCAATTTTTAATTCAGATGTACCGGTATCAGATGTATCGGAAAATCAACGAAAAAAAGAAAAACACATTACAAAAATGAAGCCTTCGGGCTTACCAGAACATAAACAACTATCAAATAGTCTGATGAAAAACAACTTTTGCATTATCATGGCCGGAGGAGTAGGAAGCCGGTTTTGGCCTTTCAGCCGTAACGATCGTCCCAAACAATTCCTCGATTTTTTTGGTACCGGACGCTCACTTCTACAAATGACATACGACAGGTTCCGTCAGGTGGTTCCTGCTGAAAATATTCTGATTGTATCCAACGTCATTTACCGCGATTTGATTCTCGAACAACTCCCCGAACTAAAAGCTGAACAGGTTTTATTAGAACCAAACCGCCGGAATACCGCACCATGTATTGCCTATGCTGTAAACAGAATAAAAGCTGTTACCGACAAAGCGAACATTGTGGTAGCACCATCCGATCACCTGATATTGAAAGAGCAGGATTTTCTGGAAACAATACGCACAGGCCTCGAATTTGTGGCCAACAATAATAATTTACTTACGCTCGGTATAAAACCCAGCCGCCCCGAAACTGGTTACGGTTATATTCAGATAGACGAAGGTGACACTAATCTGCGCAAGGTAAAAACATTTACCGAGAAACCTAATGCTGAACTGGCACAGATATTTTTTGAGACAGGCGAGTTTTACTGGAACTCAGGCATTTTCCTCTGGAATTTGCAAACTATTGACCAAGCATTCAACAGTTTGTTGCCCGATGTAGCCAATCGTTTCAAAGCAGGTCGCGAATTTTTCAACACCGAAAAGGAGCAGGCATTTATCGACGAAATGTACCCAACCTGCCCGAATATCTCGATAGACTACGGCATTATGGAAAAAGCCGAAAATACCTACGTGCTTTGCTCCGACTTTGGCTGGACCGATCTGGGTACATGGGGATCGCTCTACGAAATGTCGCCCAAGGACGAAGCGCAAAACGTAACGCTGAAATGCAATACACGTTATTACGATAGCAAATCGAATATTGTGGCGCTTCCGGCAGGTAAACTTGCGGTGATTCAGGATCTCGAAGGCTATATCGTAGCAGAATCGGACAATGTGCTTCTGATTTGCAAACTTGAAGAAGAACAACGTATACGTCAGTTCGTAAACGACGTAAGTGTGAATTACGAAGGAGCTTATATTTAAATATGTTTCCCGGAATTCAGGAATTCAAATCAGGGATTATTAATACATAAATAATACGAAACAATGGGATTATTCAGTCTTTACAAACCCAAGGAGTATAAATATCGCTATATTTATTACGACCCGAAAAAAGAAGCCCGCGACGAAAGAGAGAAACAACGCGAGGCTGCAGATAAAAGAGCTGAGGGTGGTGAGTATCAACCGACAATTCGTCGTGGAACGTTTCGTGAAATGGCGCAAAGAAACAGCAAAACACGCTCGGATATGTCGCGACAATCAAATATCAGACTTGTCGTTATTATGGCGTTGTTGTTTGCCATTGCATATTTTTTGTTGAGATAAGAAAACTGACAATCTCCGCTTCTGAAGCATATTAGTATTGAACAATATTTTTAAAATTCCGCAGGATAAAACCATACAAGGCAATACCCTGCGGCATTTTTATATTAAAAAAAAAGTACGGTTACCACAAAAAGGTAACCAGCAAAAACAATAATTTTCCGAATGAGTGATGTAATTCAGTTACTGCCCGATGCGGTAGCCAACCAGATAGCGGCCGGCGAGGTTATCCAACGTCCGGCATCGGTACTTAAAGAGTTGGTCGAAAATGCCATCGATGCAGGAGCTCAGTTTATTCAGATAGTGATAAAAGATGCCGGTCGCACGCTGATTCAGGTCACCGACAACGGCAAAGGCATGAGCGAAACCGATGCCCGCATGTCGTTTGAGCGTCATGCCACCTCAAAAATTCGCGATGCAGCCGATATTTTTTCGCTCCGCACAATGGGCTTTCGTGGCGAAGCGCTGGC